>JABSRS010000182.1:1619-6880 GCA_013214885.1 Gammaproteobacteria bacterium | reverse complement strand
ATTAGCAGGCAATACGTCAATCTACATCTTCCCGCTGGTCGTACTGTTAGTGTGCTTAGTATTAGTGGCGCAATATGAGATTCTGAGCCTGCCACTGGCGATCATCTTGATTGTACCAATGACCTTGCTGTCGGCGATTACCGGCGTAGTTATCTATGGCGGCGATAACAATATATTTACCCAGATCGGCTTTATTGTGTTGGTGGCACTGGCGACCAAAAATGCTATTTTAATTGTCGAGTTTGCCCGTGAAAAAGAACACCAAGGGATGGGTGTCATTGCCGCAGTACTGGCAGCCAGTCATCAACGACTGCGCCCAATCCTCATGACGTCAATTGCCTTTATCATGGGCGTACTGCCGATGGTATTGGCTACGGGTGCTGGATCAGAAATGCGCCAGGCGATGGGAGTTGCGGTGTTCTCTGGCATGATTGGGGTGACAATATTTGGCTTACTACTGACACCCGTGTTCTATGTCCTGGTACGTAAATACCTTGGTCGGAGTTCGCTGCGTAGTGAGAAGCCAGTCCCAGCAATATCTAATGACCTAATTGAAGAACATTAAATGAAAGATCTCGTGGCGATTGATCATGCCTTCGGCAGTGAAATCAGCGACTCGAATACAGGCTAACTCAAAGTAGCAATAAGTTTTGACAGCTGGCTTAGCGGCCAGCCGTCAAATCATCAGATATCGAGTAATGACGACAGATCAAAAATAAGACGAATTGAAAAAGTGGCTTGAGACTTTTACTTTTTAATGTGAAATCTCCTTGCAAATTATTTACGATTCTACTTTCACTTAGAATAACCTTCCAAATGTGTGACCAAATTTGTGACTGTCCTTTGTTCCTCTACAGTTACGGTTAGTTGTCTACCTATGGCTTCCTTAAGACCCCACCGTTAGCCAGTGGCACCCTTGCCATTCAGATTGTCTTCCCCTCAGACGGGGCGACTCTGCTTTCTTTCAAGCAGATGGGTTTGCTGGCTTCGCCGAGCAAACATAAAAAGGCTATTGCGCAGTCATTGCGCAATAGCCTCTATTTTTAGCATGAGTGTTTATTTCGGATCAGCGACCAGCAGCACGCCTCGTGCATAATCCACTACCGAAGAACTCGCCAATACACCACCTGCAGTGATGTCTAAGTACATAATCCCCTGATCGGCAATAACCGGCGTCGATGACCATAAATAAGCATATCCGCCCTCTGCCTGCGCAATAGCATCGACATTAGGAAAGATCACTTGATTCATCGCCGGATACACACAGCGCTGCTCACGAATAGACACCAACTCTTTAATGTTCGGCACACGCCAGTTATCCTTACCAGCAAAATGATAAAGTTTATTAGCCTCATTAGTTCTGGCATGCTCAGCGGCTTGCAGTGCTCCTTGCCAGAAGAAAGTGACCGGCTTCCCCTCACAGGTCTTAGTTTGGTTGTCCCAGTTTTGGCCAACTGAGCAACGCATCCAGGTTAATTTCGTCGCTTGATCCGTTGCCGTGCCATCATTATTATCGATAAACCTGGCAGTCGGTGTGCTTGCTGCCAAAGTCATTTCACAAGATTGTTCAATCGCCGCCGCTGAAAAACTCAGGGTTATCGCCGCTGCCAGTAGTAATTTTTTCATTATTTTTTCCCTAATGCTGTTATTTAGTACCGACTAGACGGACTGGTAAACTTGATGGGTAATCACAATCATCTGTTGTGATGCAATATGAATAAGATGTCGTGGCACCCATGTACCAACGATTAAAACCTAAGGTCCACAGATAAGCCGATTGATCCATTGAGGCATAATTTTCGACCGAAGGGGTGCCGGTCCAATAATCATTATCTGCGGTATGTGGGAAATACTTAATATCGACGGCCATTTCGACTCCGTCGCTACCAGTATCAGTCGAGCCAAAATTCATTAAGCTGTAAAGTTGGTCAAAACTCGGTAACTGCCAATTTTTAATTCCACATAATCCTTGATCATCTTCAAGCGCATTAAGATGGCTCTGGTATTGAGCAGTAGTGCAGACCCCATTGGCATCATCACAACTGGCTTCGTCAATCTCGTCTTGGGTCGGGATGCGCTGATCATTAATATAAACCAGTAAGTAGTCTTTATCTTGAACGCCTTCGCCAGTGGCAGTTTTATGCTCCCAAATAAGACCGGTGTTTAAATCTTCAACACAACTCCACTCAGGGGCATCTCCAGCTAGTTGCTCGCCCTTGGCATTAAGTTTCTGATAACTAAAACCGGCAACACCGTCACTGTTATCATTATTAGTCTTATCTAGCCCGTAATTAGCATCTTGTCCTGCAAACTGCGGATCTTGGCTATCAGCAGCAAATGAACCGCCATCGGCGAACGAGATGATCCCGGTATCAGTCATCGGATAATCCGCATGTAACTGACTAGAGTAACTGACGATTTTTTTAGCAAAGTAATTCATTTCATCATCGGTCATGCCAACCCAAGAGGCTATGTGCTGGCTCAATGCGGCCAATAGCGCCGGTGATTGCATAGCGTAACTAGTGATTGCTTGCCACATCGTGTCGAATTTAGGGTTAAACTGACTCAACTGATCCTGTTGCTGTAATAAGCTAACATCCGTTGGTAAATCAAGTTTGAACTGCTTGTTTAAGCTACCAGCAATTAAGACTAATGCCTGATCTTGCGGCATGCCATTAAGCATTAAACCCGATACCATAGTCGAGACAGGGTTTAGTACGACTTCGCTATTGTCTGCGACAGCTGCACTAGCCAAGTAATGCATCATTGGCTTAACACTGGTAGTAAGCGAGCTTCGCATCACGTAGTAACTATTAAGCACGGCAACATCTTCACTGCTAAGTTTGGCGACACCTGCCGTCATGTCAGCCCTAGTTTCACCTGCATCACAGACTAAGTTTTGGTTAGTATCTGCACATACCACACCATCGATGCTAACATCGGCAACAAAATTAACGTGATAAACCTTAACGGGCTCAGGGGTCGGGGCGGTCGATTTATCGCTCGATCCACAGGCGGTTAATCCAGCACAAACTAATGCAAGATAGAGAGGGCTTAGTTTTCTTTTCATCTTTCTATTGCTCCATATTAAATTTTTTACGAATTAGGTAAGCAAAACTAAGCATCAGCAGACTCCAACCGAGGCTGCCTCCCGATTTGCTTGGTTTCTGAATAGTTGTTGGATCGGGTTTCGAACTAACATCAGGCTGGCTACAGGTGTATTCGCTGATCTGGCTCAAGCCCCATGACAGTAACTTGCCATGTTTAGTGGCATCATGATCGACGATCTGAAGCTGCCAATTACCGGTTAGGCTTTCGCCAATAATTGGCGACCAGTCGATATCGACCAAGCTATTTGGTAAGCTGTAATTAAAGTTTTTACGGGGATAATAATCTCGATCCCAAATAGTAATCTGCTGCCCAGATGGACTGGTAAGTTTGATCGTAAGTTGGTCGAAGTGGGGATGTTCAATATCTAAAGCCAGTGTCAAATTGGGCTTAACTTTTAATGCTAGCTGACTAAAATCGAGATGAAAGTTGCTCACTCCCTTCTCCCTCGTTAAGCCAGCATCATTGGCCGTGGCATCGAGCAAATCGCCGCCTTGACCGCTGACGCTGTGAGTCTTGCCCTCCCCGATTGTGACGTCTAACGTTAGTTGCGAGTTATTAATAGCGGCAATATCACTGGTATACCGAACATCAACTGGTAATGCGAGCTGCTGACCACAGCTAAGGTTTGTCCCAAGATCGAGTTTAAATTGCCCCAAAACCTCCTTAGTTTCACCGGCGAGCAATTCGGCAATTGGTGACATTGCGCCACTGACCGATATTCCCTCAGGTAAATCATAAAAACTAAAACTAACCGCCTCTAGTTTTGCCACCGCCAAGTTTTGGATCGCAAAATTAAAGTCAATGGCACCACGTTGCTGCTTAATTACACCTGAGTTGGTTAGCTCAATCGGATCTAAGATTAAGCCATGGTGATCAAATTGACGTTGCAAAATCGCGCCATAGTCGGTATTTGGATACATTCGCACAGCCATATCGAGTGTCGACAAGGCAAGCTGATCCATTCTAATCCCGGCACCCATACCGTACATAGCTTCGATAACTAAGCGCTCAAAATCATCAATCGCTTGCTCACCATGATTAACGAATGCCTGACGCATCCCTTGGAACAATGGGGTCGACCACAGCTGATCGCCTAAAGTATCCTTCACCCATTGATGTGCTGGGTAACGATAATTGGGATTATATTTCGCTGTTTGGTCATTTAAGGTTCTGGGTTTACGATTACCAAATCGAGCATCCCAATTAAACATCACGTTAGGTTCAAAAACCTGCCCTTGCGGATCCCTAAAACTATGAACCCCAGCGTAAAAGTCAGAGAACCCCTCACCAATGGCACCACTGTCGCCCCCTTTATCGCTGTTATTGATAAAGTGTAGTAAACCATGGCCAAACTCATGCCAGATCACATCGGCATCTTCGCCATCAGGCACCCCACCGATCCCAAGTAAGATCCTATTTTCACGGAAAGAATATGCCGACTGATCGCTAGTACCACCTCTGGCGTCTACCTCGATCGGACCATAGAAAATTTGACTCGGCCCTTGATATCCAAGGCGCTGTAAATGACGCTGGGCTTTATCGAGGTGGTAATAAGCCATCACTTGCACAAACTGCTCGTCGTGACGGCGCCATTCACTGTCATTGCTCAGCACAGGAGAGGGGTTTACTGGTGCAACTAAATCAACTACCTTGACATAGGGACCACTGAGCATAAAGCCACCGTCAACCGCCTCAAGATCTTGTAGTTCAACTAGGCTATAAGCGGCATCAGGCAATAACTCAGTGAGTGCTTGCAACTCTAGACTCTCGGCCATTAAGGTAGTTTTAGGATCAGGCTCAAATACCAACGCCTGTAAACTGTGACCACTTTGGAGATGTTGCGGTGTAAAATCAGGCTGATAAGCCTCAACGGTCCGCTCTTGACTCAATAGTTTTTGCTCAGTCAGCTCAAGGTAGAACGATAATGTTGCCTCGGATTTAAGTTGTACCAACTTTACTTGCCATACGGGCTGCAAGCTATACTCTTCGCTCTGCCACCAGCCCTTAGCAATGGTTGTAACCTCAAAGTTATCGGGCTTGATACCACTAGCTTTGGCGATTGCAGCAACATCGGGTGGTAATGTCGATTCCGGCCATTTAAGCGCTTTTAACCCGCTGTTTGACGCCTTAAAATAACGAAATGGCACCCC
>JABSRS010000182.1:0-1609 GCA_013214885.1 Gammaproteobacteria bacterium | reverse complement strand
CAACCACCGAAAAAAGCGGTAATTGGTCAATCAATGGATAAAAACTATAGTAATGGCCTAACACGCCGTGACGCTCATAAGCGAGTCGATGATCTCGTGACAACTGTTGGCTCAAATAATCGTTTGCCAGCTCGGCATTGGTTATTTGTGAGGGGCTCACAGAAGCCACAAAATGTAATTCGCTCGCATGAGTGATACTACTAACGAGTAACGCTAGCATCGCTAATTTAAAATGATATTTCATACTGGACCTAAAATTTATAAGTAACAGAGGCGCTAAAAGTACGGCCCGGCTGTGTCGGCCGATAACCATACGTGCCAGCGACATCCTGATAGCGAACATACTCTTTATCCAACATATTCTTGATCGCTAAGTTGAATTTTAAGTGAGGATTTATTTGATATTGTGCCGCCACATCAACAATCGTCCAGCCGTCAGGTGCCGGACAAGCCTGATCACCAGTATTAGCATTGACACAGGTCGCGACATTAGTCATCCGAGCTGCACCATTGACAAGTGCTGATAGCCGTAATTTGTCAGATTGATAATTGATTGAAATAGAACCTTCTAATGGTGTTAAGGTCCGCAATTTTTCACCACTATCATTATTTTTTCCGTCAACCCAACCCATTTGAAACGCCAACTCAAGCTGTTGTGTGATGTGATAATCAAGATTAAATTCGCCACCCCATGAGCTAGCATTATCGATGTTAACAAACTGACGTTCAAATACGCCGTCACTCATCCGAAGTCCGACATCGATCCAATCAATAAAATCGTCGAACTGGCTATAATAATAACTCGCTGCTATATCTACCCCTCGCCACTGCCAGCGCACACCAAGCTCAACGCTGTCACTATTTTCTTGTTTCAAATAAGGATTAGGCATTATTTCAAATGGCGGAAAGGCAAACAGGTGCGGAATATTGCCATAAACTTTGTCGTATGGCGCCGCGCGATAGCCCTGTGAATAGGCAAAATAACCGCTGATGCCATCACCAGGTTGATAGCTTAAAGAGACACTGGATGAAATATTATCTGAGTTGTTATCAAGCAACGTGATGTTTGACATTTTGCTCTGTTCTGGGCTCAGGCTATTTCGATCATAGCGGCTACCAAGTAACAGTTCCCAGTTATCATTCAGAAGAATATTATCTGAGATATAGATGCTAAAGGTCGCAGTTTTGGCATCGGCAAAGGGCTGACTTAACCAATGAGTTTGTTGACCATTTTCAAACTTACTGCGTTGTTTTACCCTAGAATGAATCGAATTTTTACCCTCGATACCATAAAGAAAATCATGTTCTAAGCCATAGACTTTGGCCAATAAGTCCAGATCAATATTAAAACCGAAGGTCGTTTCCTTAAACCTTTCATTACTTTGATACTGACGATAACGCTGCTGAACTTGCCAAAATGTTCGAGTTAGTAAGTCGTTTATATTGTTGCTGTTTTTTGTAACACCATAATAAACCTGACTAGACAAGGTATCGAACCAGGCAAATGATTGAGGACTGTATTGGAGCTTAATCTGCTGTGTTTGTGAACTTTGATCTTCGCTTCGATTGCGCTCAAGTACGTCCACAGCACCCTCTGGCTGCGGCACAG
>JABSRS010000181.1 GCA_013214885.1 Gammaproteobacteria bacterium | reverse complement strand
AGTCCTAATGTCGCGTTGCTGATTTTGCGCCAGCCATTGAGCACTATATTCGCTGGTGTTGTCGAAAATAGCACAGCCCGTTAATCCTAAATGGTTAAATATTTCAGATTTCGCCTTAAAGACGCCATCGATTGAACCAAAACCTGCTAAGTGAGCCGCGCCAACGTTAGTAATTAATGCAACGTCAGGCTTGACTAACGCGCTGGTGTAATCAATCTCACCCAGGTGATTAGCCCCTAACTCAATCACGCCAAATTGGCAGTCTTTAGTCAGGCGCAATAATGTTAATGGCACCCCAATATCATTATTAAAATTACCAGCAGTTGATAAGACATTGCCGCTGTGCGACAAAATGGCTGCCAGCATTTCTTTGACCGTGGTTTTACCACAACTACCTGTTATCGCGACAAATTTTGCGCCACTGAGTTGACGGTTTAAGCCACCAAGTTGACCTAATGCCACGCGAGTATCATCAACAATCAGTTGCGAAATGCTGTGATCAACACATTGCTGTTCTTGACTAACAATAAGAACCTTGGCACCGAGTTCAACCACCGAGTCAATAAACTGGTGAGCATCAAATTTGTCGCCATGGAGTGCGACAAAACAATCACCACTTTTGACTGTGCGCGAATCAGTAACAACGTCACCAATTATCTGGTCATCACCAAGCAGCCGCCATCCTAGTTGAGCGGCAATGTACGAAAGCTTAACCGCGATCATTACAGCGCTCCTTGATGGTATTTTTTTAACACTATCTTGGCCCACGACCTTTCATCGTAATCGAGACGTTCATTAGCAATAATTTGATAATCTTCATGGCCTTTGCCAGCAAGTAACACAATGTCACCTACGGTTGCTTGGTTGATCGCGATTGCTACCGCTCGAGTGCGGTCTAATTCAACCAGCACTTCATTGGGATGTTTAATTCCATCAAACATCTGGCTAATGATCGCATTAGGATCTTCTGAGCGTGAATTGTCTTGGGTGAAAATAATTTTATCGCTGTAAGTTTCCGCGGCCTCAGCCATTAACGGTCGCTTACCTTGGTCACGATCACCGCCACAACCAAACATCACTATTAACTGCTTATCGCAATGCACTCGCAGCGCTTTTAATGCTTGAGCTAAGGCATCACTGGTATGGGCGTAATCGACCACCACCGTTGGTTTGCCAGAGGCTGTAAATGCTTCCATTCGACCAGCAACAGGTTTGATAACTGGTGCGATAGTCAGTAAGGAGTCAAGCTCAAAGCCAAGGATCATTAAGGTATTTAATGCCGCTAAAATATTCTCTAAATTAAAGGCGCCCAACAGTTGAGAGTTAAGTCGACCCGAGCCATTTTTTGATTCAATAAGCGCGCTTATGCCATCGGTATGATAATTAATATCACGAGCTTCTAGATACATCGGGTGATCGGGATGGCGTTGATTAAAGCAACTTACTGCTACTTGTTTATCCCAATCATTTAACCATTGCTGTGCTTCGGCGTCTGCGCCATTAACTACTGCTTTTTTACAATAATCCTGACTAAACAACACTTGCTTGGCTCGACCATAACTTGCCATATCACCATGAAAATCAAGATGATCACGACTAAGATTGGTAAATACCGCGACATCAAACACTATGCTGGCCACCCGATGCAGTGACAAGCCATGAGATGACACTTCCATCACCACATAGTCGGCGCCAAGACTGACGGCTAGCGCCAGATGTTGTTGCACTGCAATAGGATTTAAGGTGGTATTTGGGCTCGGCACTAATTGACCGACTAAACCATTGCCCAGTGTGCCCATGGAATAGGCTTTGCTGCCCAACAGTTCTAACCATTGCGCGAGCAATTGGGTAACCGTCGTTTTACCATTAGTGCCAGTGATCCCAATAATGGTTACTTGCTTAGCAGGTTGCTGATAAAAAATCGCGGCAATGTGAGATAACTGAACCGTCACCTCACTTAAATAAATAATCACCCCTAATGGTGTTGCTTCAACGTAGCTAGGTTGATTGTTATCGACTTCACACAGTACGGCACTAGCACCTTGGGCAAACGCACTTTGAATAAACTGGCGTCCGTCCGTTACCGAGCCATTTAACGCGACAAATAACGAGCCTTGAATCACTTCACGGCTATCTAGTGTTAGGCCATCAATTTCAATGCCATTTAGTAGCGTCAGCTCTGCTTCACTAAACGGTGCAAGCTGGGCAGCGAGTAAAGTGGTTAAACTAATGCTCATTTAACACCGCCACTGTTGATGAGAGGTGCTGACGAGGATGCGATTTTTAATGGCAACTCAAGGGTTTTGCTTGGTGCGATATTAAGTAACTGCAATGCCGCCGTCGTTACCTTGGCAAAGACAGGCGCTGCAACATCACCACCGTAATATTTATCACCTTGGGGTTCATTAATAAAGACGATGGTCACTAAACGAGGATCTTCAATCGGGGCAATCCCAGCAAAAGAGACTAAGTATTCATCGCCATAGCCCCCTGCAGCAGATTTTTTAGCCGTACCCGTTTTACCGGCAACGCGATAACCACCAATGCGGGCTTTAAGTGCGGTACCGCCTTCTTTGGTAACGCCTTCCATCATTAATAATACGGCATTGGCAATTTCGGGGGCAATAACTTGATTGCCGATAGGATCTTGATCGAGCTTTAAAATAGAAATAGGGTTTAATCGCCCTTGGTTGGCGATCACCGAATAAGCTTGAGCCAGTTGTAATGGCGTTACCGCCATCCCATAACCAAAAGACAAAGTCGCTAACTCAAAGTCTGACCAACGAGGACGGTCTGGCAGCAAGCCAGGACTTTCGCTGGGCAAGCTAATATTGGTATGAGCACCAAAACCTAATGACGACATTGATTGCAGATATTGATCTCTGGGTACTGACAAGGCGAGTTTACTAACCCCGACATTAGAAGATTTAGCGATGATAGTGGCAACATCAATTTTGCCATAGTTGTGGCTGTCTCTAATACGACTACCACCAATGCGATACCAACCAGGTGAGGTATCGATAACCGAATTGATTTTATATTTACCAAAATCTAGCGCACTCATCACCGCCAGAGGTTTCATGGTAGAACCCGGCTCAAACATGTCTGAAATAGCACGGTTTCGTAATTTATGAGGCGCCATGGTACGGCGATTATTCGGGTTAAATGATGGCATATTCGCCAGAGCCAATACCTCACCCGTTTTAACATCTAGTACCACCACAGAACCTGAGGTCGCCCGATAATATTCGGTGGCAATTTTTAGCTCACGATAAGCAATGGCTTGAATTCGCTGATCGATACTCAGGGCAACATCATTGCCATTTTCGCCTTCTTCAACGATATCAAGTCGTTCAACCACCATACCATCACGAGACTTGCGCACTTTTCGCTTCGTGGGAGCCCCCGTTAACCATTCATCGAAGCTACGCTCGATACCATCTTGACCTTTCTCGTCAATATTGGTGTAGCCAACCACATGAGCGACCACTTCGCCTGTCGGGTAATAGCGCCGAGACGACGGTTTAAGGTAAATCCCTGGGATTTTTAACTGCTTGATATAATTGGCTTGCGCTGGTGACACCTGACGCTTTAAATAGGCAAAACGACGGGTTTTGCTCTTAACAACCGCTAAAATATCTTTTAATGGCCGTTCCAGGACATCGGCCAGAGCCTGCCAACGACGCATGTCTTTAAGACCATTGGCATCGTGCATTATTTTAGGGTCTACCCACACGGTTTCCACGGGCACACTGACCGCAAGAGCAGTGCCATGACGATCGACAATGTTACCACGATGCTCCTGAGTCACCGTAGTTCGCAATGAGCGCATATCGCCCTGATGGCGTAGATGCTTAGAATCAATCAGCTGTAAAAATGGGACACGGGTAACTATGCCGATAAATACCAACATAATAATGCCCGCTATCACATAGAGTCGCCATGTGATTAAGCTTGGTTTTTTCTTCACTGTTGCATGTTTTGTCATTTTGATGATACCGCTATTTCTTTTTTGGTTTGCGGACGCTTCATCTTCAGCTGCTCTAAAGCAATTCGTTCTATTCTGCTATGCTCAGCTAACGCCATTTCTTCAACCAACAAGTGCTGAGCTTCTAATTTCAACTCATCACGTTGTTGCCGTAATTCTTCCCATTTACCAATCAACATGCGGTTTTGGTGGCTACTGTAAACCACCGAAACTGCGGTGAATAAAACGCTAATGACTAATATAACCAACCATAAGTGACTAAGCAGATCACTCAAGATTACCTTGGTTAAATTGACTCGGCGTTCAGTCATGCTGTTACAATCGCTGTGCTATGCGTAACACCGAACTGCGAGAGCGCGGATTGACTTCAACTTCATCTTTTGATGGCTTAATTGCTTTGCCAATCGCTTTGTAGGTACAATTTTTATTGAGTTGATCTTCGGTCAATGGCAACCCAAAAGGGACTTCCTCACCTGTTGCTTGCTTGCGAATAAAGCGCTTAACGATCCGATCTTCTAATGAGTGAAAACTAATCACCGACAAGCGACCTTGGGGTTTTAACACCTCGATAGATGCTAGCAACGCCTGCTCTATTTCTTCCAACTCACTGTTAATATAGATTCTGATTGCCTGAAACGTTCGAGTCGCAGGATGCTTATTACGATCTTTTTTCGGCACCACTCGGGCCACAAAATCAGCTAACTGCTTAGTCGTTTCAAATGGCTTTTCTTTGCGATCGGCAACAATTGAACGGGCAATATGAGTAGCCCAGTTTTCTTCACCAAAGTTTTTGATCACGTAGGCAATTTCGTCAACATCGGCTTGAGCTAACCATTGAGCAGCACTACGACCCGAGGTCGGATCCATTCGCATGTCGAGGGGTCCATCTCGCATAAAACTAAAACCACGTTCGGCATCGTCTAGCTGCGGCGATGACACACCTAAATCCATTAGCACGCCGTCAATATTTGCGGTGAGACCAAGATCGGCGACATAACCAGCCAGCCCAGAAAAAGGTCCGGCCAGAATTTTAAACCGAGGATCTTCGAGCTCGAGCTCTTTGGCTACTTTAATCGCACTAGGATCACGATCAATGCCATACAAGCGACCGTTAGGACCAAGCTTTGATAGTAATTTTCTTGAGTGTCCACCACGGCCAAAAGTCGCATCAATGTAGATACCCTCTGGATTTATGGCTAAGCCATCCAACGCTTCGTCTAGCAAAACGGTAATATGTGAAAATTGTTGAGTCATAATCTACAGTGAAAAATCCCTTAAACGAGTTGAAGTACTAAAATCAATGGTTTTAACAAACGCTAAATCTTTTTGCGTTTGTTCCAACCACAGTGTTTCATCCCACAATTCAAATTTATTTACTTGGCCAATTAACATTAATTTTTTATCAAGCTTGGCATGTGCACGTAATGATGGAGTGAGTAACACCCGACCACTCTTATCCATTTCGCAATCATTTGCTTGCCCTAGGATTAGTCGTTTTATTGCCGCAGCTTCCGGATCAAAATCTGGTAATGTCATTAGCTTTTGTTCAATTGGCTGCCATTGATTCAGTGGATAGAGTAATAAACAAGGACGAATAGTATCGATTGTACACACCATCTTCCCCTCGCCATGCATCCGCACGAGGTCGCGATACGTTGTCGGCATCGTTAATCGTCCTTTTACATCGAGGTTGATCGAGGTGGTACCACGAAACATTGCTTAAATTCCTTGCTTGATCCCTAAAAATCCACTTTATGACACTTTTTGCCACGAAAACCAATTCTAGGGGTAAGGTCAAGGACCGTCAAGGATCAATTCGTGACTTTTACCACGATATTCACAACAGCTTGAAGTTATTAAAAAAGAATAGTGATTTATTTTTGTTCGATTTGAAGCTAAATCCAAAACTTAAGTTAAACAACTGTTTAGGGTATGGATATAAACAAGAAAAATCAGTCACTTAAAATAGATTGCAATGTTATTTTGTTGTTAGTAAAATTTTTATTACTTTATACCTGTCTTATTTACTATCTAACAAGGTCTGAGTTATAAAATGAATAAAACAAAAATAATTTTAATTGCGGTTATCGTGCTTACAATAACAGTGTTTTTCAGCCAAGGCTGGGATCAGTATCTCAGCCTCGAATATATAAAAAGCCAACAACAAACATTGGTTGATTACTCAACTCAATCTCCGTGGCTCACTGCTGGCATATTCTTTATTAGCTATATTGCGGTCACTGGACTATCGCTGCCAGGCGCGGCGATATTAACCCTAGTAGCTGGTGCATTATTTGACTTAGCCTTAGGAACTATTATTGTTTCATTTGCCAGTACGTTAGGGGCAACCATTGCTTTTTTATGTTCACGCTATTTATTTAAAAATCAGATAAATCAACGATTTTCAACACAACTTAAGACGATCAATCAAGGCATTGATGCTGACGGCGCGTTTTATCTCTTTGGTTTGAGATTGGTGCCATTATTTCCGTTTTTTATGGTGAATTTAGTGATGGGGGTTACTTCAATTACCACCAAACGTTACTTTATCATCAGTCAAATTGGCATGTTGCCAGGCACCATTGCCTTTGTGTTTGCCGGTACTCAATTAGCCAAAATTACCAGTTTGTCAGGTTTGATTTCTCCTCCATTGTTACTCGCCTTTGCGATATTGGGCATTATGCCTTTGGCAATGAAAAAAATCTTAGCTAAACTCGCCGCTAAACGGGTCTATCAAAACTTCACCAAACCCAAGTCCTTTGATTACAACTTAGTGGTGATTGGTGCTGGTGCTGGCGGGTTAGTAAGTGCCTACATTGCTAGCGCGGTCAAAGCCAAAGTCGCATTAATTGAAAAGCATAAAATGGGCGGCGATTGCTTGAATTATGGCTGTGTGCCCAGTAAGTCTTTCTTGAAGTC
>JABSRS010000180.1 GCA_013214885.1 Gammaproteobacteria bacterium | reverse complement strand
ACACCGCATCTCCTAGTTTTGTCGGTCATATGACCTCGGCTTTACCCGATTTTATGTTGCCGCTGTCCAAAATTATGATTGCGCTTAACCAAAACTTGGTTAAAACAGAGACCTCAAAATCATTTACGCCAATTGAGCGTCAAGTCACAGGGATGCTCCACCGCTTGGTTTATAACCAAAGTAGCGAGTTTTACCAGCAATACATGCATAATCAAAACTATGCGTTAGGTGCTTTTGGCTCTGGTGGTACGATTGCCAATATTACCGCGTTGTGGGTTGCCCGAAATAATGCGTTTGAAATTACCGACGATTTTGAGGGTGTTCATCAAGAAGGCCTGGCTGCGGGATTAATTCATCATGGTTATCGCGGCGCAGCTATTTTAGTCAGTGAACGAGGCCATTACTCGTTGAAGAAAACCGCCGACGTCCTTGGCTTAGGTGCTAAGAATATTATCTCGGTAAAAACCGACGCCGATAACAGAATTTGTATGGCAGCATTGCGCGCAGAATGTCAGCGCTTGCAAAGCCAAAAAATTAAAATCATTGCACTCGTTGGTGTTGCTGGAACCACTGAAACTGGCAGTGTCGATCCGCTGGATCAAATGGCTGATTTAGCCGAGCAACTCGATTGTCATTTTCATGTTGATGGTGCCTGGGGTGCTCCGACTCTATTCTCAACCAAGTATGGACCCTTGTTAAAAGGCATCGAACGTGCCGATTCTGTCACTATTGATGCCCATAAGCAGCTTTATGTGCCGATGGGTGCAGGTTTGGTGGTATTTAAAGATCCAAAAGCTCTTTGCTCTATTGAGCACCATGCGCAATACATTATCCGTAAAGGCTCGAAAGACTTGGGCAGTAAAACATTAGAGGGTTCACGCCCTGGTATGGCGATGTTGGTTCACTCTGGTTTGAAAATCCTAGGTCGTAGTGGTTACGAGCTGTTGATCGATGAAGGGATTAATAAAACGCGGCAGTTCGCCAAGCTGATTAGTTTACATGGTGATTTTGAACTCAACAGCGAGCCAACGCTTAATATACTAACCTATCGTTATTTGCCGCAGTGGTTAAAAGAAGTGATGGGGCGTTGTGATAATGAAACCTTGGTTAAGCTAAACCAATCGTTAAATCGCTTTACTAAATATCTCCAAAAAACCCAGCGTGGTCATGGTAAGGCATTTGTATCTCGTACCCAGCTCACACCACACTGTTATGATCATCAAGAAATCATTGTATTTCGGGTCGTGTTGGCCAATCCATTGACCACGATGAATATTCTAGAGGATATTCTGTATGAACAAGAAACTCTTGCTCATGCCCCTGAGGCGATGGTTTATCAAAATAAACTTAAAAGTCTCGCTGCCGCTTATTTATAACTTTTTAAGCTAATGTAAAATTTTCATTAAAGCGGGTCTGATCGTGGCACTTGGTAACTGACTTTTTTGTTGTAAGTGGCGCTGATATATCACCGTGTAGGCCAATATATTTTTGACATACTCTCGTGTCTCGCGATAGGGGATGGTTTCGATCCACTGATCTTGCGGTAAATCATCTTTAACCCATCGTTTTACGCGATGCGGTCCTGCATTATAAGCGGCAGCGGCTACGGCAATGTTATTATCAAACTTCTCTAGCATCTGGGTTAGATAACCAGTACCTAGCTTGATATTAAATTTAGGCTCTAGCAACTGAGCTCTGGTGCGATACTTAACTTTTGATACCTTTGCTTGTAATTTGGCGGTGCCATGGAGTAACTGCATTAATCCCATGGCTCCCGCATGGGATCTGGCTTTATCCATAAAGGCACTTTCTTGTCTCGAAATCGCCAAGGTCCAGCTTGGGCTAATGTTGTTTATTTTTGCCTCTTGCTGATAAGTGCTTAAAAATGGCGTCGGGAACCTAATATCTAAATCATCACGTTGTTGAGTCATGGTTAGAGTGATAATTGCCCTATTATGCCATTGCCAGCTGTCAGCTAACACTGCCGCTGCGATGCGCTCTGGTTCATTAAGGGTTTTCAATAAGTGGTACCATTCACGCCTAGCTTCGATCCGACGGTCAATCAGCAGCAGTTCTTTGACTCTAGCGATACTAGCAAGGCTGGTTATTTTTGCACTAATAGTTGGCTGTGGCTTTAAAGTCAAATGGTTAAGTTGGTAGGGAATATTGAGTATGTCGCTCGCGAGGAAACCATAATAACGTCGATTAGTGGCCAGTTTTTGATAGATAGCCTTGGCTTGTTTTTGTTGTCCCAAATGAGCTAAGGCTCCTGCATACCAATATTTCCAAGCAAGGTCTGGCTGGCGTTGTTGCTGGTAGTAACTAGTAATATCAGTCCAACGACTTTGGCCAACGAAGGCTCTAAGTAGCTGACTATTTTGTGATGTAGTTAAATTGTCCCAATTTATTTTGGCTAAAAACTCATTTTGAGCTGGGTGATGTTCGGTGATTAACGCTAACGCAAGTCTGGTGGTTAATCTTGCTAACACATCAGTCTGCAGGCGTTTTGAGGCGACTATCTGGGACCAAATGTCATAAGCTTTTTCTGGTTGTTGATAGATTAAGCGCTCGGCCGCTATTTTAAGCATGGTGCTAGCGAATTGGCCTTGTTTGAGCCAGTAAGAGCGTTGACTTAATTTGGTTGGCCTGGCATATAGCTGGTACCAATACTTAAAATCCTTGTGTGCTTTTTTGGACAGAGATTTCGCTAGATATTTGGCTAGTGAGCGCTTACGGGCAATTAATGCTAACTCAATGCGCTGCCATATTAGTTGCTGGGTTTGATAACCTGATTTTTTCCAGGCCGCTAGCAATGAATCACAAGACTTTGGCAAAGAGTTGCCGGTTAGCCAAATCTGCTCGACCTGTGATAATGCACTTTTCTTGCCTTGAATATGGTAAATAGCCCTTAAGTTGGCACATTGATAAGCTACTGAATCACCTAAACGATAAAGCGATTGAACATCATCCCATTGACGATACTTTGCTTTAGTTAATATCGCTTTTAATCTTAAACGTTGGGCTAGAGGCGTCGCATGATATTGAGTGATGAAGCTGGTTATTTCAGCTAAAGATCGGGAGGATAATCTCTTGAGTAATAGTTGGTACTCTAAGTAAGGCAGTAAAGGATAGGCGGTAAGTTGCTTAATCTTTTGGTTAGCTTGTTTGAATTTTTTGTGTCTAATATCTTTCGATGCCAACAGAAATTTTGTCCGTTGTGATTCAAATTGCGATGAATTAGGCAGGGTTAAAGCACCACTAAATGGGCTTAATAATAGGGTGAGTAAAGCGCTAACAATAAGATACCGGTGCAAGAGTAGTCCTTTAGTGAGATGCATTGACTAAGGCTAGCAGTGACTGGTCAATCGAGCAATTATTTTAAGCTGTAAATTTAAAATAACTGCTCAGGGCTTAAAGTGAACGTCAATTCGCTTAATGACTGGCAAATAAAATCTAGGGTGTAATCTCACGATTAATTGGATTATCTAATGAAATCAGCGTTTCAGTTGACTGGATTTCATCAATAGCCTGAATTTTATTGACCAAAACTTGCTGCAAGTGATCAATCGAGCGGGTTAGAATTTTGACAAAGATGTTATAATGACCCGTGGTGTAATATGCCTCCAGGACCTCTTCAATTTGTTCTAATTGCTTCAAAGCGGGCGAGTAATCTTTAGCGCTGCGTAAATTTATCCCAATAAAGCAACACACATCATAGCCAAGCCGCTTGGGATCTAACTCAATGACGGTACGCGTAATGATCCCTGCTTGTTTCATTTTCTCTATTCTGACATGAATTGTGGCAGGACTAACCTTAAACCTACTGGCTAATTCAGTGTAGGGAACGCGCGCATTATTAGTTAATGTTCTTAGAATGTTTTTATCGAGATTATCAATTACATAATTTTTGTCCATAAAGTCCACTCGGTATTAGATATAATTTAATAAATTGTCACTTATATTAAATGAAATTAAATATTTTTACTATTACTGTTGGTTGCTATTGAGTATTTGTACGGATTAGGTGATTATATTGATTAGGCGGTAGATATTAATCTTGTTGTCTTTTATTCAAACTGCAAATAATTTGTTTGATCCTAGCACCTAGTAACCTGGCGGTTTTCTAGGTGCTTTTTTTGGATCCTAGATCGATAAATTTAATTAAAATGATCTTGAAAAGGATCCAATAGCAGCGTAAGTTTATTATTAATGACAGCATTTGTTTTTAGCAAATTCTGTGTTGACCTTTTGATAAAACTTTAGGTATTTTCTTATGGATAAGAAACAAACTATTAATGTACTAGTCTGTGATGACTCACTGACCAATTGCATGGTGCTCTCTGCGTTAGTGCAAGAAAACTTTCATGCGCAAGTTTCTATCGTGACCGATCCTCGGGTGGTGTTGGAAAAGATCAAATCGAGTAAAATAGATCTTTTATTTTTGGACATCGAAATGCCTTATCGCAGTGGCCATGAGGTAATGAAAGAGATTCGCGAGCAATATCTTATTGATGATCTTCCAATTCTTATTATTTCAGGTAAAGAAGGTAATAGCGTTCGTAATAAAACGTTAGCGGGGGGTGCTAATGATTTTATTCATAAACCATTCGATCCCGAAGAAGTGGTACTGCGCACTCGTAATATCATTAATATGCTGGAGCATCATCAAGCTTTAATTAGCATGAATCAACGGCTTGAAGAATTGGTTAAGCAACGGACTGAAGAATTAGAATTGGCAAATGACGCTCTGATTCATACACTTGCTCGAGCAGGAGAATTGCGTGATGACAATACTGGTCAGCATGTTATTCGTGTTGGTCAGTATTCGAAGCTAATTGCCGAGAAATTTGGTTTGCCAGCTAAAGTCGTATACATGATTGAAAAAGCCGCCCCATTACACGATATTGGTAAAATTGGGATCTCGGATCGGGTGTTACTAAAACCTGGGCGATTAACCACCAACGAACGAAAAATTATTAATACTCACACCGCGCATGGCGTGGCATTACTAGGCGAAGTTAATTCCGATATCATGTTAATGGCTCGCAGTATTATTGAATCACATCATGAAAAGTGGGATGGCAGTGGTTATCCCGTGGGTTTAACTGGGGAATCAATTCCGATTGAAGGAAGGATTGTTGCCATAGCCGACGTATTTGATGCCTTAACAACGGCAAGACCCTATAAAGTCGCTTGGCCTGTTGAAAAAGCGGTTAATATAATTAAAGAAGACTCAGGGAAGGCTTTCGACTCTAAATTAGTCAAAATTTTTCTTGAAAATATTGATGGTATTTTGGCTATTCGAGAAAAATATTCAGACAAACTATTAGTAGAAACTATCCTAGCTTAGTCTTAAAGCCACCTAATTTAACCTAAAAAGGCGGTTTACGTACTTATACCAATCCCAATAGCTGGCTATTACTCGGCAAGTTGCTCCTGCATTGCCCTAATGTCGACATCCATGTTGAAATCAATAGAGCGCCTTGTACTCATTGATTTTATCTACGCACGGCAAGGCCACATAATTAACGGAATTGGTATTAATATTAAAGTTACAACTCGTCATTCAGCTTAAACCTATAATTTCTGTTATAATTTCACCAAATTAGACAGCTTTAATTCTAACCTGATGAAAAATATCGAACAAAATAGTACAGTGCCTCAACAATATGACCATAAAGTCTTGTTAGCAGACGCCGAGCAAACGGTTGAGCTAGGTCGTCAATTAGCGTTGGTTTGTCAACAAGCGACGACCATCTTTTTACACGGGGGCCTCGGCGCTGGTAAAACGACGTTATCCCGTGGTTTTATTCAAGCTCTTGGTCATTCAGGTAATGTTAAAAGCCCAACCTATACTTTGGTGGAGCCTTATGAACTAGCGCCGTGGCAGGTTTACCATTTTGATTTATATCGAGTTGGTGATCCCGAAGAATTAGAGTTTATGGGTATTAGGGACTACTTTAATCACGACAGTTTATGTTTGATTGAATGGCCTGAACGCGGTTTTGGGATGCTACCACAGCCAGATCTGGAATTAACCTTAGAGTATGTCGATCAGCAACGCATTGCTTATTTGGTGGTTGGCAGCGACAACGGTCGCAAAATTCTTGAGTGTATTTTATAAGGAAGTATGGTGAAGTTTAAATTTCTTGGTTTGGGATTATTACTTTTTTTGGCCTTTTCAGCCAGTGCGTTTAAGGTTAATCAATTACAAGATGTCCGCGTGTGGCCGTCGCCTGATAAGTACCGAGTTGTTTTTGACCTCACTCAACAACCTGATTTTTCATACTTTAGCCTCAGTAAGCCCGATCGTTTAGTGATCGACTTTCAATCATCTAAGTTAAGTAGTGACTTATCCAAATTAGTAATCACTGGCGATTTAGTCAAAAAAATTCGTACCAGTAGTGCCCCCAACAAAGGGACATTAAGAATTGTTATCGAATTAAAAAAGCCAATTTCGCCACGAATTTTCTCCTTACCAACCACGGGTCCGTATGGTGATAGGCTGGTGGTCGATTTTGTCAAACAGTCAATCGCTACTAGTGCTAAACCGATTACCGTGGTTAAAAATAATAACCAAAGAAGCCAACAACAGCGCGATATTATTATTGCAATCGATGCGGGGCATGGTGGTGAAGATCCAGGCTCTATCGGTGCTAGTGGTCGTTATGAAAAACATATTACGTTGGCGATTGCCAAATTATTAGCCAAAAAAATTAATGCTACTACGGGTATGAAAGCCATCTTAACCCGTACTGGCGATTATTATGTTGGTCTTAATCGCCGCTCAGAACTTGCTCGTAAAGCTAAAACTGATTTGCTAATTTCGATTCATGCCGATGCTTTTACCTCGCCACGGCCGCAAGGTGCCTCTGTTTTAGTGTTATCGATGCGCCGCGCGAACACTGAAATTGGTCGAT
>JABSRS010000179.1 GCA_013214885.1 Gammaproteobacteria bacterium | reverse complement strand
CACCGTTATGGGTCAGCATAATTAACTTACCTAAGCCCAAGTACGCTAGATCACCAGCAACAGTTACTAATGGTTCAATTGGAATTTTATAATTAGCATCTTTGCCATATCCCAAGACATGAGGAGTCTGCTTAAAATACCAATAGCGTTTTTGTTGGCGCTTTTTCAAATTACGCTGATAGCCGATACCGTTATTACGATGAACATTAAAATACTTATCAACCCCATTTAAGGCTATTTTAACCGTTCCCTGCATTAAGGTGTCTTCTAAGTCATCACGCGATAACCATACTAAAGGCTCCGCCAATGACTGCTGATCGATCACGCCACTAAGCACTTGATTCTTTGTGAATTTAAATCGAGTTAACTGGTCTTTTTGCTGCGCTGCCTGCTCTAATGACAAATGCTGTTCATCATGTGGGATCGCGTAAAGAGCATGAGGAGTCGCTGGTGCCGGGGTTAAGTTGCCTTGCGCTAGCTTGATATAATATTTGGTTAGTAAAATTTTATCATCTGGGATGTTTTTTACTAATGGCTTACCTGATTCAAACTGGTGCGACTGGGTTTTATCTGGGCGCCAGCGGATCATCTTAAAATGATGCTTAATAAACTCAGGATCTGCCAATCTTGAAGGACGTTTTGCTGCGCGGTCTTCTTGCTCAACTTGGCACACGAAGGCCAATGTCGCTTTGACCTTTGCCAAGCTGACACCAAAACGAGCAACCACACCCGCTTTAATAACTTGGGGATCATATTGCTGCCCCTTGGCCAAGTAATCCAACGTGCCTTGAGCGACAAAACATAAATCTTGTGACGACTGCTGAGCCATCACCCCATCAAATGCTGATCCCTCAACAGAAAACGTTTGAGCCGCATTAGAATTTAATGCGGCAACGGCCAATATTAAAATAAAAAATTTCACTGCAATATCTCTAATTAAATTTAATCACCATCAATCAGGTCACCAATGCCACCTAATATTGAACCTTCACCTTGGCGACTACCGCCTGAGCGTGGTGCATGGCTTATGATACGGTCAGCCAGACGTGAGAACGGTAAACTTTGGATCCATACTTTACCATGACCAGATAATGTCGCCATAAAGAGCCCTTCACCACCGAAAAACATACTTTTAAGTCCTTTAACCATCGCGATATCATAATCAATTCCCGAGGTGAACGCGACCAAACAACCAGTATCTAATCGGAGTGTTGCGCCGTTGAGGTCTTTCTCAATTACCGTACCACCCGCATGAATAAAGGCCATGCCGTCACCCTTCAAATGCTGAAGAATAAACCCTTCACCACCAAAAAATCCAGAGCCTAATTTTCGGTTAAACGCGATATCTATTTTAGTCCCCAAGGCAGCGCACAAGAAACTGTCTTTTTGACAGGTAATTTCACCACCAATTTTAGCCATATCAACGGCGATTATCGATCCAGGAAAAGGTGATGCAAAAGCAACTCGTTGCTTAGCATCACCGTGATTAGTAAAATGGGTCATAAAAAGCGACTCACCGGTAACCATTCGTTTGCCAGCACTAAACAGCTTGCTCATGAAACCTTGTTCGACTTCTGAGCCATCACCCATCTTGGCCTCATACTCGATCCCTTGTTCCATGTAGTTCATCACACCCGCTTCGGCGATCACCGTTTCTTGCGGATCAAGTTCAATCTCAACCATCTGCATCGAGTTTCCGATAATTTCATAATCTATTTCATGGCACTTCATTGTTGTTACTCCGATTTAGTCAATAGTTTGAGTGTTAACGAGCTGGGTTGTTTTTTCAATTGCTGGGGTTAATTTAAATGCTACAAATTGTTACTGTTTTAAACAAAAACTTCATAGGCTATTGATTTTTATCATCTATAAAAACGGAGCTAGCCGATAGATTTTAGCATCTGTTTATCGCTCCCAATAGATTATCGTGCACTTTTAACCCTAACTTCAAGCTATTGATCGACGAAACTTATCAAATGAACAAGACATTTATTAGCTTTAGCGCCAACTACATCGATGCCTTGATTGCTAAAGTTGAAAGTTAATGATCTAACCAACTCAATGATTTTCCAGTCGAACAAGGGTATTATCACTCTTTAACTTGGAGTGATTATGACCAATCGATCGATCGAACTAATACTGGGCGGTGCCCGTTCTGGCAAGAGCGGTTTTGCCGAGCAATGCGCTAAAAACTCAGGCTTAAGCGTAACATATATCGCTACCGCCACCAGTCTCGACGACGAAATGGCACGGCGGATAAAACATCACCAACAGCAACGCCCTAGCCATTGGCAACTAATTGAAGAACCGTTAGCCCTCGCGCAAGTCATTAAAACTCATAGCACTGCAGACAGTTGCTTGATTATCGATTGCTTAACCCTATGGCTCACCAACTGTTTATTTGGCGAGCACGACATCGATTGGCAAACCGCTAAAGCGAACTTGTTCGACGCTTTGTCGCAAGCTCAAGGGCAAGTATTACTAGTATCGAATGAAGTGGGCTTAGGTATTATTCCTATGGGCGAAGTCTCACGACATTTTGTTGACGAGGCAGGTTGGCTCCATCAGGAATTGGCCCAACAAGCCGATAAAGTAACCTTTGTCATTGCAGGACTGCCGCAAGTACTCAAGCAACCAACGAGAGATTAGTATGCAATCAACTGCCCAAGCGTTGATGGTTCAAGGAACCACCTCCGATGCTGGTAAAACGGTATTAGTTGCCGCTTTATGCCGCGTATTAGCCCGTCGCAACATCAAAGTCGCCCCGTTTAAACCACAAAATATGGCACTTAACAGTGCTGTCACTGCCGATGGTGGTGAAATTGGTCGCGCTCAAGCGGTTCAAGCTTATGCTTGCAATATTGAACCAACTACCGATATGAACCCTGTTTTACTCAAGCCAAACAGTGATACCGGTGCTCAAGTTATTGTTCATGGCAAGGCACTGCAAGACATGGACGCCGTGGCATATCACCAGTATAAACTGCGACTAATAACCGATGTCATGGCATCCTTTGAGCGCTTACAACAGCAATATCAAACTATCATCATTGAGGGTGCGGGCAGCCCTGCCGAAATAAACCTGCGCGAGCATGACATTGCCAATATGGGCTTTGCCGAGCGCGCCGATATTCCAGTGATTATTGTTGCCGATATTGATCGCGGTGGCGTTTTCGCTCATCTCTATGGCACCTTGGAACTGCTGTCCCCTTCGGAACAGCAACGGGTGGTTGGTTTTGTGATTAATCGTTTTCGCGGTGATATTAAATTATTAGAACCAGGATTAGATTGGCTCGAACAAAAAACTGGCAAGCCAGTGATTGGGGTGATCCCTTACATTCACGGTTTAATGCTTGAGGCGGAAGATGCAATCAATGTTGAGCAACAAAAGGGCGAAGGCAAACGGTTTAAAGTCGTAGTGCCAGTGTTATCACGCATTAGTAACCACACCGATTTTGATCCCTTGCGGATGCATCCCGATGTTGATTTGATTTTTGTCGGCAAGGGCCAGCCACTACCATCAGCCGATCTGATTATTTTACCTGGCTCGAAAAGTGTGCGCCGCGATCTCGAGTTCCTGCGTCAACAAGGTTGGGAACAACAAATTGCTCGTCATCTCCGCTTTGGCGGTAAAGTGATGGGGATTTGTGGTGGCTATCAGATGCTTGGCAATAACATTGCCGATCAGTTAGGGATCGAGGGTCAAGCTGGTACTAGCCAAGGTTTAGGCTATCTAGATGTAGACACAGAGCTAAAACCCTCGAAACAATTACGTCAGGTTAAAGGGACGCTGCTGCTACCAAATCAATCATCCTGCGAATTAACTGGCTATGAAATTCACGCTGGCGCCACGACAGCCTGCTCGAGCGCACCAATCAAGCTAGCAAGTGGTCCTGACGGGGCGATTAGTAGTGATAATTTGGTATTTGGCAGTTATGTTCATGGTATTTTTGAGAGCAGTGCCAGTTGCCAAGCTATTTTGCAATGGGCTGGCTTGTCTAACGCCCAAGGTATCGATTTTTCGGCATTACGTGAACTTGGGATAAATCAGATAGCCGACGCGGTTGAAGCGTCGTTAGACCTCAATAAACTATGGCCAGAACTGGATTTTAAGGAACAACAATGACCACCACAACCATCGAGTTATTGCGCCACGGTGAACCTGAAGGTGGCGACTGCATGCGTGGCTCGATCGATGTTGCTTTAACCCCACTCGGTTGGGAGCAAATGAATCAGGCGATCCCTACTAGCGATCAGTATGTGAAAATCATTAGCTCAACCTTATGTCGTTGCGCCGATTTTGCCACCACCTTAAGTCAGAAAACGGGCAAACCATTAAGCTTAAGTGAGCAATGGCGAGAAATTGATTTTGGTGATTGGGATGGTGTGCCATATGCAACTTTGTGGCAACAATACCCAACCGAAATCAGCCAATATTGGCAAAACCCATGGCACCATACCCCGCCGCAGGGCGAATCATTAATTAACTTTGACCGAAGAATCGCGCAAGCATGGCAGCAGCTACTCCACGATTATTCGGGCAAACATGTTTTAATCATCAGCCATGGCGGGGTGATCAGGCAGCTAATCCATCAAATATTAAACATGTCGCAAGATAACAGTCATCTCAGTCGCATTGATATTCCTTACGCCGCTAAAATAAAAATTAGCGTGTTCGTCGATCAAGATAATAAACAATGGCCTCGAATTCATTTCTCCGTTTAAGCGATTAATTTTATTAAGTAATATTATTGGCTTTAACATTTGTGATAAGTGAAAGATTGATAAAATATACTTTTAGACCGTATCATTTAACGCGCTCAACACTTCGCAATGCACAGGATCACCTTGCCGACAGCAGCTAACCATGATGGCTAATTCTTGCTCCAGAGCTTGCAACTGTTTAATCTTTTTCCGAACATCGACCAAGTGTTGCTGCGCAATACTATGCGCTTCGTGCGGAGAATGCTTTACGCACGTTTGGAGATGGGTAAGTTGTTTTATCTCGTCAATATTAAAGCCCAGATCGCGACAATGACGTATAAAACGTAATCGCTCTAAATGCTCATGATTATAACGTCGTTGATTACCTAAACTTCGGTTGGCTGGTAACAACAAATCGATGGTTTCGTAATATCGAATTGTCGACACCTTGCAGTTGGTTAGTTTAGATAACTGACCGATAGTATATATCTTCATAATCAAGTTTCTCAGTGCTAATTAAAAATAAAGCTTGTAGCTCTAGTTACTAGAGCTTTTATCATGGGCTTATTCTTTTACATTATCAAGAGGACTAAATATGGCAGCCTGCTGTAATCACAATAAAAATTTTGATGGCATGAGTAACAATTACAAACGCATTTTGTATTGGATCATTGCGATTAATGCCTTGATGTTTGTGGTCGAAATGTCTGCTGGCATTGGTGCGCAGTCACAAGCACTTCAAGCTGATGCTTTGGATTTTCTTGGGGACACTCTGACCTATGGCTTAAGTTTATGGGTGATCGGTAAGTCACTAACCATGAGAAGTAATGTCGCCATTGCTAAAGGGTTCAGCTTATTGATTATGGCGACTTGGGTTACAGGCTCAACTATTTATCGAGTATTTGTTACTAACTCTCCCGACGCGATGACGATGGGTACCATTGCGATAGCAGCATTCACTGCCAATGTGATCAGTGTTTTTCTGTTACGAAATTATAAAGATGGTGATGCCAATGTTCGCTCAGTCTGGTTGTGTAGTAGAAACGATGCAATTGGCAACCTAATAGTGTTAGTTGCAGCCTCTGGGGTATGGATAACTGACAGTGCTTGGTCAGACCTTATTGTTGCGTTGATCCTAGCCTCATTGTTTTTATCATCAGCATGGCAAATCCTTAGACAAGGCATTGCAGAAAAACAACAAGCACTAGTCAAACAAACTTAATACTTCCCAATAAAAAAGTCTCCCGTAGGAGACTTTTACTTATCTAGATCTAGTTAATCAATATCGACAATAGTAGTCTGTCGCTCCGTTTGATTTGACTGGAATGTCCAAAGCATACGACCTTCAACATCTGAAGTGATATTGATCCTAACTTTTTCCCTGCTATCAAGCACAAAGTTAGGTACATCGACTGTAATTTCTTGGGTCAAATCGATTGTGCCACTGATCGTATCCGCCTCGCCAGTACTAAGGTTTACCATCGTTAGCTGATAATCGAAGTCATTATCGCCAGGTGCCAAGAAACCGATATTAGGATAGCCTGGTCCGAAGGCATTAACATCACGGATCCATACACCAGATGCGGAACGGTCATTATAATCATAGTCTGCATCAGCTAATGTCCAAATGCCATTAGGCGTTGAACTAGGCTGTTTTTGACTAGTAACGGTGCCAGTCTTTTGACCTAAGTTTCCATAATCATGCAAATACAACGTATGGTCAAAACTGCCATCGCTGTCATTATCGATCCGTAATATTGCGCGATAAGCACTAAGTGATGTCCAAGCCCCCTTAGTCGTAATTGCAAACTCGATAGCTGGTGCCCCGAATAATGAGGTGCTTCTCCAACCAAGGCTTTCGATAGTTGAAGCGGTCTCACTTTCAGTATCGCTAACACTGGCTAAAGTGAACCCTTTGGCATAACCCTTGGTTTTAGAACGATTTTTAAACTTTAAGAGCGACTTACGGCTGCTATAAAGTGAAATTTTTGATGCAGGATCAGCCACGGCCATATAGCCGACACGTAAAGTATCACCACCAAGTTCACTCAATATAAACCAGCCGTCCACTTCTGACTGGCTATTATTTTTACTATCGAATGGAGCACTTTTAGCTGCCATATTTAGTGTTAAGAAAACCTTTTTTTCATTCCAAGGCAGTACATGAATAGTGTTAATTAATGCCGACAATTCAACGCCTGGCATTGTATGATTTGGCTGATGATCTACGG
>JABSRS010000018.1:1926-19565 GCA_013214885.1 Gammaproteobacteria bacterium | reverse complement strand
TGCTCGTTGGTGTAAGCGCCATCATTAATAAAATTTATGGCGTTGGATTAATTGAAGAAACCAGAGTCACCATCGGTCGTGATTTAGGCTCGATCCTCGGCGATCCAAACGACTTGGCCCTAGTATTAATGTTTCCAGCCGCTTTCGCCATGAGTTTAATAACGACCAAACAGATCTCTCGCTGGCAACGCTGGTTAGGAATAGTCAGTGCCTCGATATTATTTTTTGCGATCATTGCGACCCAAAGTCGCGGAGGTCTACTGGGGATTATGGCCGTATTTGGCGTATTTGCTTACCGCAAGTTAAATAATCGTTTGCTATTTATTGCCTTGGGAGCCGTTGCCGCCATTGCGCTTTATACCATAGCGGGGATTTCAGATCGCTCATCTGGTGGTGCGGTAGAACAAGGAATGGGTGCCTCAGCTCAGGGTCGATTATATGCGTGGGAGGCGGCGGGGGGAATGGCACGGCATAACCCACTAACAGGGGTTGGCATTGACAATTTTTATGCCAACTTCTTCTTTTATAGCCCCCATTGGGACGGCTTAAATCATGCGGTACACAGCACTTGGTTTGGCGTATTAGCGGAAACTGGATTTCTCGGTTTAATCGTTTTTATTACCATGATCATCATGTTATTGCGTTTGGCACATCGCAGCATCGAACAACTTAGTAAATTTACCCAACCTCCCGCTGCAATTGTAGCCACGGCCACAGCTGTATACGCAGGTCTAATCGGCACCATAGTCGCGGGCACTTTTCTGACCCAAGGTTTTACATGGCCAATCTACATTTTAGCGGCACTGGTCTTGGCACTAGCACGCTGGGTAAAAGTTCAAAACCAGTAGCATTTTGCAAACACAATTGCATTTAGCAAACAAAAACTCACACAAAAAAACATAATACATTGATTAATAACAAAGTAATCATTGGCATCTATTTTGCTATCTAAAGATAACTAGACGATTGCTAAGGAGTAACCAATGAGCATGTTATTTATTGAACAAACCAAGCAACAGTTGAAAAATAGTAATAATCCAGTAGCCAAAGTCATTTTAAATGCACTCAAGGCTTTGCGTTGTGGTGATTTACCGTTGCCTAGAATTCTTTATACCATCATATTTTTTAGCCATCAATTGGTTAGTCAAAGCTTGAGTTACCTTACTCGGGTATTGTATTGGTCACCGCTATTTAAAAGTCAGATAAATCAATGTGGTAAACAGTTATATCTTTATGGTGGGATGCCTTACCTAACAGGAAAACTTAAGATTGAAATCGGCGATCAATGCCGAATTTCTGGTCAAACAACATTTTCAGGTAGAGGTTGTCACCCTACAACTCCAATACTAATCGTCGGCAACAATGTTGATATCGGTTGGATGACCACCATTGCTGTCGGTAACAAGGTTGTTATTGGCAACAACGTCAGAATCGCTGATAGAGCTTTTTTGGCGGGCTATCCAGGGCATCCGCTCAATGCTATCGATCGTGCCAATGGCTTACCCGAAACTGACGTTCAAGTTGGTGACATTATTCTTGAGGACGATGTTTGGCTAGCGACAGGCGTTTCGGTGATGGCAGGGGTCACGATCGGTAAAGGCAGTATTATTGCCGCATCTAGCGTTGTTACCAAAGACATTCCGGCTGGAGTATTAGCCGCTGGCGTCCCCGCGAAAATCGTTAGAGAGCTATGATGAAAAATCAAGATCTGATTGTTTTTGGTGAGGACTGGGGTGCACTGCCAAGTAGCACTCAACAACTCATCCAACATTTAGCCTTAACCCGTGATGTTATTTGGGTTAACTCGATTGGACTACGTCAACCAAAGTTTAATCGCCGTGACATCCAACGGATCTGGCAAAAGCTGCTAGCCCTAAACACGTCGACTCCCCAGCATAAAACAACCAAGGTAGCGCCTAACTTTACCGTTATTAATCCAGCAACAATCCCAGCTCCAACTAGCTATCTCGCTAGGTTTATTGCCAGACAATTACTCAGCTATCAGCTCAAAAAAATATTAAAGAAACACCGTATTGTTGATCCTGTGTTATGGATTTCGCTACCGACAGCGGTTGATGTTGTTGGCATGCTGGGGGAGTCTGCGGTTATTTATTATTGCTGCGATGATTTTGACGCCCTTGAAGGAGTCGACCATAACACCGTAAAAATTTGCGAAGATCAGCTCCTTGAATGTGCCAACTTAGTGCTAACATCCAGTGAGGTCTTAACCGAAAAATTAGGCCATCATGCGATTACCATTGAACATGGGGTCGATTATCAATTATTTTCAAACCCAACCAATATCGCCACCGACTTACCCGATAATGGTAACCCGACTGCTGGCTACTACGGCAGCATAGCCTCCTGGGTCAATATAGAATTACTCCAACAAGTTATTTCACAGTTACCCGATTGGAATTTTGTCTTTATTGGCGAGATAACGGCTGATGTTAGTAAACTCAAACAATTTAACAATGTCTATTTTCTAGGTAGCCGTCCTCATCATCAACTGCCGCAATATAGCCAGCACTGGACAGTTTCACTGCTACCTTTTCGTCATAATAGTCAAATAAACGCATGTAATCCCTTTAAATTGCGTGAATATTTGGCCGCTGGACGCCCAATCATTAGCACCAACTTTCCAGCGTTGACCCCTTATTCCAACCTAGTCGATATCGTCAATAGCCCCAGTGAAATGCTGAAAGCATTACAACGGGCGAAAGACAATTCCTATATTGATCCGTTAAAACGTCAAGCCGTAGCCAACGAAACTTGGCAAGTGCGCGCTCAACAAGTGGCCCGCTTAATGGAGTGCTTATGAGCGACTTATCATATCAAGTACTCTATATTTGGACCGCGGCATGGCGGCGTCGATATTTAATTGTGATCCCAATACTAGTGCTGCCAATTATTGGACTACTTGTGGGTTTAACAGCAACTAAACAATACAAATCTCATACCAGTATGCTGATCCAAGAAACAGCAAAAATGAATCCATTCTTAGAAGACTTTGCGGTTTCATCGATGTTAAAAGAGCGCTTAGATTCATTGCAAACCTTACTCCACTCACGTCATATCCTCGGTGCCGTTGCATTAGATCGCGGGTTAATTACCCCAGCATCAAGCCCAAGTCAATACGAGGACACCATTGAGCAGTTATCATCGGAATTATCAATGACGATGGCTGGCAAGGATCTTATTAGGATTGATTACCACTCACCTTCGCCTCAAGGGATGAAGGAAATGCTAGAAACCGTCAGTACTTATTTTATCGAACAACTGTTGGCTCCTGAGCGCTCTAGTATGAAAGATTCAGCATTATTCTTGGAAAAATATCTTAACAACCGTCGTCACGCGTTAGCACAAGCAGAGCAAGCTTTAGCTGACTTTAAAGATTCACATGTTAGAAACTTGCCTCATTTACACAGTGCCAATATATCTCGTATTGAAAATTTAAAATTAGAATTAGCCAAAAAGCAAGCGCAAAAATCAGGGGTTAAAAAGAGCTTGGGCGGACTCAGCCTCCAACTGTCAAAAACCAATCCAGTGATCGGTAAAATAGAAGAAAAGATCATTGATTTACGCGGTAACTTAACGTTACTAAAAGCTAGATACACAGATCAACACTCGAAAGTTCAAGGAACGACTCGTGAACTAGACAGCCTCGAAATTGAGCGTCAACAGTTACTTAACCATAAGCAACTGGGCATAAATCCTGAACAGCTGTGGGATATCGCCAGTTCACTGTCGGTTGCCAAAGGAAGCTCTAGTCAACCACTCTTAATTACTCAACTGGAGAAGCTACAAGAGGCACGCAGCAGGCTAGATTTTTTAACCGAAGAAATTAACTCATTAGCTTCAATGATTACTAACTTCGAGCAAACCGCAGCCAGTTTTGGTGCCGACCAGCAACAAATGGCAAAACTTGAACGCAATTTAAACATCAAACAACAGCTCTATGAAGAGTTGCTCCATCGCTATGAAATGGCACGAATGACTAAGGCACTTGGTAATTTCGAACAAAATAAACGGATAAAAATAATTGATTTACCATACACACCCGTTGCATCAAGTAATTACCCATTAGCGCTGTACATATTTTCAGGGTTACTAGCTGGGATACTTTTAGGCTCAGGGTTGGCCACTTTACTAACATTAACGGACACCAGAATATTTCGGCGCGACCAACTAGAGACTTTAACATCGATCCCCGTGATAAGTCGCATTGAGCCGCTAGCATAATGGAGAAATGAAATGCTAAAACAAACAGAGGTAGTTGTTGCACAAATAGTGCAACATTTAAGACCAGGCGGTATTGAAATGATGGTGTTAGATTTACTAAAACACCAAAACTTTAAGACCGTGGTGATTAGCCTAGAGGGCACTAAAGAACAAGCCATTGGGCGCTGGCCAATCCTAAGAAAAGTCAGTAACCATCTTATTTTTATGAATAAACAACCTGGGATTCAATTATCATTGGTTTTCCAATTGTATCGGCTGTTTAAGCAACACCAAATCAACACTATCCATAGCCATCATATTGGACCGTTATTGTACGGCGGCATTGCTGCCAAATTGGCTAAAATTAGCAAACGAATTCACACCGAGCACGATGCCTGGCATCTCGATAGTTTAAAGCGCCGGTATTTACAAAAATCACTGCTGTGCATAGTAAAACCTATTTTGGTTGCTGATGCGTTAGCCGTTGCTAATCAAGTAAAACGTTACCTCAATATCGACAATATTGAGCTTATCCATAATGGTATTGATATCGAAAAATTTACCCCTGGTGATCGCAACCTTGCTCGCGCCAAACTTAATTTATCCAGTGGTGTGGTATTAATCGGCAATGCTGCCAGGTTAGAGCCCGTGAAAGGGCAAGATCTGTTGATTAGCGCAATGAGCCATTTTTCCTCGAGTATTCACTTGGCCATTGCAGGAGCAGGCAGCTGCGAGAAAGCTCTCAAACAACAAGTCGCTCAATTAAACATTGAGCATCGAGTTCATTTTTTAGGACCTCTTGATGATATGGCAACATTCTATCAAGCATTAGATATATTTTGCTTACCTTCACGAGCAGAGGGGCTCCCCCTCTCCCCTCTTGAAGCGCAAGCTTGCTCCATCCCTGCGTTACTTACTGATGTTGGGGGGGCATCAGAAGCATTGTGCCATGCGACAGGATTACTGATAAACGGTGAGGACATTACACAAATTGTCACGGCCATTGAAACGCTTCTTTCAAGATCTAGCACTCAAAACCCGCGTCACTTTGTTGAAAAATTTCGCAATGTAAAAAATATGAGCAATGCCTATTCAAAATTAATTTGTGCTAACAACTAATTTTTCTAAACATAAGGAGAATTTATGTTAATTTTCATCACCATTAGCTGCATGTTGCTAATTATCTACCATCATGTTGGTTATCCGTTATTACTAAAATGGCTGACTCAATTGCCTTTTTTTAAGCGTAAGCTAGCCTTGAGCGAAAACGACAGCGTGTTAGCCACAATTGCGGTGCTCATTCCAGCATTTAACGAACAACAATACATTGCAGAAAAAATAAGAAATCTAGCGTTTCTTGATTATCCAAGTGATCGTTTAAAGATTTATATTGTGTGTGATGGTTGCACCGACAACACCGCGAATATCGCGCGTCAAACAGCATCGGAAACTGGTTGTGCCCATCTCGATATTGACATCATTGAATTCACCGTTAATCAAGGGAAAGTTGCGGTAATCAACAAGGTTTTACCAGTGATTAATCAGGAAGTTATCGCGATGAGCGATGTCTCTGCCCTTATTTCAATTGACGCTTTAAAACTAGCTAATCGTGCATTTTCTGATAAGAATGTCGGTTTAGTCACTGGCCATTACATCTTGGCAAATCCAGGTTCAAGCGGTGAATCAACCTACTGGCAATATCAAAGTGACCTGAAGCAAAGAGAGACACAGTTAAACTCAGTCATTGGTGCACATGGTGCATTATATCTTATTCGCCGTTAACTTTTTTTACCCCTAGCACCGAACACCATTAATGATGATTTTGTTATCGCGATGAGCGTTGTTGAACAAGGGTATCGTGCAATTTACGTCGCCACAATTAATGCGATTGAGCTTGAGCAGGCGAGCAATCAACTCGATCTGCATCGCCGACGTCGGATTGCCGCGGGTAATTTACAACAAATGATCCGTTTTAAATCACTACTGTTACCTAAATATAAGGGGGTCGCGTTTACTTTTGCTTCAGGAAAAGCATTACGGGTTTTTATGCCATTAATTCTAATTATTGCTTGGCTTGGCAGCTTGGCCCTCACTACTACTGCACCGTTCTTTATGGTGGCAGCATCAGTGCAAAGTTTGATCTACCTGTCTGTAATAATTTTTGGTCTGGTTCAGCCGCAACATCCCAACAAAATTTGGCAAACCCTTTATTACTTAGTCAGTGGCTACACCGTCAATCTAATTGGCTGTGTTTATTATATTCGTTATGGAAAGTGCAGCCACTAATTATAGGGGAAATCGCTATGACTGATTATACAATTAATCCAACGATAAAGTTTTGTAAAAGAGTTATTGATCTCGTTGTTGCCACCATTTTGCTAATCGCATTTGCACCCTTGCTGCTAATATTTGCCCTGATCGTTAAAATGGACTCGTCAGGTCCCGTGTTATTTACCCAACAACGCATAGGCTTCTCCAATGAATTATTTGTCGAGTTTTTTACCATCTATAAACTTCGCACCATGGTGATTGACGCAGAGAAACACAGGGGTGCGGTCCTTGCCACGGCAAATGATGCGCGAATAACCAAGATCGGGCATTTCTTAAGGAAGAGCAGATTGGATGAATTACCACAGTTATATAATGTGTTGCGCGGTGATATGTCATTAATTGGCCCCCGACCTGAACGTCCTGAGTTTTATCTTCAGCTTGAAAATGATATTCCGTTTTTTGCTGAGCGCACTTTTTTGGTTCAGCCAGGCATTACGGGACTCGCTCAAGTAAATCAGGGTTACGATACGTGTTTAGAAGATGTTCGCACTAAGGTCGGCTATGATCATCGTTATGCGTTAGCGCTTTTTTGTCCCCTCGACTGGATTATGATGGATATTCATATCGCCATGAAAACCATCATAGTGATGACCGCAGGTCGTGGCTATTAGCCTTTTCAACTTGCATTGCAAATTACAAATTTTAGCGAAACCAATCTCACAAAAAAAACCACCTCAATGTAACTGGCTAATATATAACAGAAAAAATATAATTAATAACTGGCTTAAAATCTGCAATTAGTTTAATAACCCCTCTCAGTATAAAGGTACCTGTTATGACTTTACAAACTAATTTCTCAACCAAAAGCGAACTAATCGTTACTTTTGTTGGCCATCTAGATGCAGTAGGCCTTAAGAGTATTCGAGAAAAATTTAATCAGCTAGAACAAACTCAAGCATCTAAAATCGTGTTGGATCTTCATCATGTCGACCTCATCGATTCATCAGGCATTGGAGCAATCGTTTTTCTATATAAAAGAATGCGTAATCATGGCGTGACCATCTCTTTAATTGGTCTGCATGGTCAACCCAAAACGCTGATTAAGATGTTGCGTATTGATAGCACCATGCCAGTTAGCTGGTCCGATCAAAAACACGGTTCAAGTCGCTTGATGCAACAGGTCAAGTTATGAAAACAGCCATCATGACTATCTGTTTATTTAGCCTAGGGCTAACCCAAGGATGCTCGGCATTGAGCAGCGGTTGGTCAACCAATAACACGCTTGAACCACGCTACAATGTCGAACAAGATCAGCCACTAGGTCAAGAGCACGGCTTAAAGTTTGACTACACCTTACTGACACAACATTTAGATATACTGGTGCTAGAAGGTGCCGAACTTTGCTTTCCTGCCACAGTGGTTCAAGCAAAGACCCTCGAGACACGAATAGGCAACGAGCTCAGAAGCGGTTTACTGTATGACGCAGCCAATGACCTTATTATTCAGCATCGGCTGTTAAACCGCCTAGAGCGTCAGTTGCAATATGTTAATCAACACCAAGCATGTATTTTGCCAAAGACCCCCCAACTGAGGGTTCCTGGCGATATCGGTAAAAAAATATCGACCCTGCTAAATATTGATAATCAATTTGCGACAGGCTCATTTTCGCTTAACCCTAAGTTTGTTGTTCGGCTGAGTCAAGCCGTAGAATTGTTAGTTAAACTGACCGACTATCGCTTATTAATCACTGGGCATGCCGACAGTACGGGTAACGATAAAAATAATTTAATCCTGTCACAGGAACGTGCCGACCAAGTCAGTCGTTATATTCAAATAATGGGAATTACCAAAGACCGCATAGACACCGCGGCACTAGGCAGTAACGAGCCCTTAATTAAAGGCAATCAATCGGCCACTCGGCTGATTAATCGACGCGTCACCATTGAGGTGATTGAAGGACCAGTATTACCACAATAAGGAGAATTGATCATGGCTAAATATCTAATAATATCGCTATTGCTGTTTTTGGTAACATCGGTCTCTCAAGCAAAACAACCCTATCATATTCAATTAGGCGACCAAATCCATATCTCACTACCTGGGGAGGCAAGCTTTAACAAAGACTTCACCGTGAGTAGCGATGGCGCAATCAATCTGCCAGAAATAGGTGCAGTAAAGGTAGCAGGCCACAGTGAGCATCAATTAGCAATTTTGTTACGTGACTCATTAAGCCCAGTGTTTCGAAATATGATCGGATTTAAAGTGTTTGTCGCAAAAAAGCAGTTACTTATTAGTGTGATGGGATATGTTAAAAAACCAGGAAAAATATTTTTACCAGTACCGGCCAATATTCAAATGGCACTGCAAGCCGCGGGTGGGATCCGAAATGGTGCTCAACTAGATAAATTACAACTGCGTCGCGGTAAGATCTCAACAGTCTTTAATTAGAAGCAGGACCTTGATAGCGGCGATAACAACATTTTGCCTCAGCTGAGGCCACTAGACACCATATTTGTGCCAGCCTCAGCGATGATTGGTAATATTGAGGTTGATTTTGATCCTGCAAAAATTGCAGCAGGTGGCGACTCAACCGACAAATTGGCGATTAAAGTCTTTGGCGAAGTTCATCAGCAAGGTAGCTTTTCTTTCAATAAAGGCACCAATTTGGTCGAGTTTTTAATGAAAGCGGGGGGCGTCACTCGCTATGCAGGGGTCGAACAAATTCGTGTCATCACCAACGGCGAGCCAAAATTATTTAACTTAAAAGGTTATTTGGATAGTGGCGATATTTCATTATTACCAGAGATTAATCCAGGCGCAACAATCTTTGTCCCACGCCAAGAAGAACAAATTAAGACGGGTTCCAATGTCGTCTATGTGATGGGCGAAGTCTTTAAGCCAGGAGCTTACGAAGGGAAAGCTAATATCACCTTCATGGATATTCTCGCCAATGCTGGCGGTCCAACGCGGTTTGCAGAATCACGTCAAATCAAAATAATCAGGGCCAATGGCCAAGTAAGCTCGTTTGATTTAGCGGCTTATACTCAAGGCACTATCAAAATATCTTTACCAAAAATTATCGCTGGAGACGCTATTTTTGTGCCCGAAAAAACCGACATGAATGAGAAGTCATGGCTCAACATCGCACCAACACGGGCGGTCAGAGTGCTTGGTGAAGTGGTGAGACCGGGTCGTTATGAGTGGGCTAATGAAATGTCGTTAATCGACCTGCTAGCCCATGTAGGTGGCCCAACATCTCGTGCCGACACCGCCAATATTGACATAACCTCCCCAGATGATAACGGGGTAATTAAGCAATACCTGTTCGATCTTGATGCCTTCATTAGTGAAGGTCTGCACGAGTCCTCACTGCCAGTTATTCGAGGTGGTGCCACTATTCGAGTCCACGACTTACCGAGTGACCCTAGTGATAATAAGTCTCAGTGGGTCAGGCAATCATCGGAAAAATCAATTTATATATTTGGCCAAGTTGGCTCACCTGGTCGGTATATGTTTACCAACAAAATGAACTTTTTAGATATTTTAGCCGCTGCCGATGGCCCAACCGACAAAGCAGATATTCGTAACATTCGAGTTAGTCATCGCAATAAGAAACATGCCAAAGTCAGTAAATTAAATTTAGCCTTATATTTTGAAACTGGTGATGAACAGCTGCTGCCAGATATCCAAACAGGAGATACCGTTTACCTACCTGAACGTAATCGAAGCTGGCTTGAAAAACCCAAAGAAATGACGGTTAGAGTACTCGGTGCGGTTAATAAACCAGGCCGCTATGGCTACAGCGATAACATGACAATTCTAGATCTGCTAGCCGAAGCGGGCGGGCCGAGTAATAGTGCTTATGTTGAAAAGATCACCATAGTCAACCTTTCATGCTGCCGCAACCAAGCACAGGTATTCGATTTAATTAAGTTTTCTAAAACCGCCGATTTCGCCTCATTACCAGTGATCCGGGTTGGTGACACTATTTACGTACCAGATCAGGCGCAAAGCACCTTAGTCAAAGCGCGAGCGGGGCTAAGGGATGTGTTCGAACTCGTCTCGTTAGCCTCATTACTTGGCTTACTATGAAGGAGAATAGCCATGATAATTCCTGAACACTACGTGGAGTTAGAGCGAATTTATAATACTACTCTCGCTAAAAACATTAGGTCACTTGCTGTTGTTTCAACCTTCCCTGGTGAAGGGGTCAGCTCGATTATTATTAGCTTGGCCAAACGTAATGCATTAGCAGGGCGCACCACGCTGTTGGTCGATCTAAATATCCATAACCCTCAGTTGAATTCGCAACTAAAAAAAGCAGCAGCAACGACAAAATCAACAACCATAAAAGTCACCGACTTTGATCAGCACATTTCAGTAATCAGGGGCCCGACAGGGCGAACCTTCATCTTAAATCTGCGTAAACCAGGAGTGTTAGCTCAGCATATAAAACAATGGTTAACCCGCTATGACAATGTCATTATTGATACCTCACCAATGAGCTTAAAAAATAGTGCCAACCTTCCCACTGAATATATAGTCGGTGCTTGCGATGGCACCCTGCTAACGGTGTTAGCAGGTAAAACCACCAACGCAGCGGTTGCAACTACCATTAAGAAATTGCAGCTAGTACCGGCGTTGCTAGTTGGCACCGTGATTAACGATCAATTTAACCCGACCTTAAAACACGAACTATTAAGAGAAACCAGGCGGCTAAATAAGCTATTTCCTAAACTAGCGATAAAATTACGCCACTGGATTAACCACAATAAAATACTAGCGTTAGAGGTTTAAGCCAGAGTATTTTAATTTAGAAATCATTTATGTACGACTAAAATAACGGGCAGCATCCTTTATTATTCATTAAAGTAGATAACTGATTAATGATGCTCGTCATTTCTTGTTATAAATGGTACTAGATTACTTATGAATCAACTTATTAAACTAATATCTTTGACTGCTTTGTTACTATTGAGCGACATCGCTATTGCGAAGCAAATCACCATGGTCGGTCGGTGTAGTTACATCATACTCACCGGTAATTTACTCTGATACTGGCTCAAAAACGGTAGTGATGCCAGTCATTGGCTATGAGGGTAAACATTTATTTTTACGGGGTCTGACAGCAGGAGTAAGGCTTTATCCAATAGGCAGTTCAAATAATTTGATCTTTAAATTGCAATTCGATCCTCGAACTTTACAACCTGAAAATCTGATAACTTTCAAATACAGCAACTTAATGAGCGAAAAATCATCGGTGCTTGGCGGCATTAGGGCTATTTGAAATCGGAGTGAATACTGACTTAGGCAACCAACATAATGGATTGTATCTTGAAGGTGTATGACGCTTACCGATTCGAATAAACCATTGGATCATTGCACCAGAAGTCGGCTATTCATACAACAGCGATCGCATAAATGATTATCTATACCCGTGCTACTTGAAAATTCAGGTTTCAGGGCTTGGGTTGGATACGAGTACAAGGCGATAAGTGACCAACCGGCAACGGCTCCTGCGTGGCTCTAGCTCCGACATTCGATACAGCAATTTGAGCAGCGAGCTTGAAAATAGCCCAATAGTGAAACATTCAGTAATCCATACGGCCTCTTTTGCTGTCTCATATCATTTTAATACCGTAGTTTGTGATCTATTAAAACAGATTTCTGGCTGAGGATTTATATATCAACTAATCTGTAATAATAGATCCTTACTGAGGTATTAATTTTTATTCATGATACGAATAATAATACTTAATATAACGACGACTCTAATAATCTAATCAACATATTTCTCTTTGTAAAATACTAAAAAACTATTTTCTGTCTATTTAAAACGTTTGATAAAGTAGTTCACTAAATGTTCACTAGTGACTATTTGAGTCACAACGACATTAGAGTAATTACTTAATACAACTCCTCGTTTTAGTCCCTATAAGCCATCTCGAAGGTGCACAACTAAAGCTTGATCCCTACCACACTGCAATGTTACAAACTTGTTACGACTAAGGTCGGAGGTTTGACCAACCTAGTAAAATATAGGTCTCATATCAAATAATAAAAATAAGGAAACACCATGAAAAAAATTGTTTTAAGCATAATGCTCTGCTCGGTGCTGCTTGCAACACCGGCCATGGCAACTCAAGGGCTGGCGTTTATCCATGGCACGGGTAATCAAACTGATGCTTATAGTGACTACTGGACAGGTTCATTTGTAAACTCGGTGCGCCAAGGCCTTAATGATCCAAACAAATACACCGTAATAAATTGTGATTTTGACCAATTTATGTGGGACTCACAAGCTGCTGGTTGCCTAGCAAACCAACTCACTAGTTTTATTACCAACCAAAACATTACTGAGTTAGTGCTATTGACCCACTCTAACGGCGGTAACATTGTCCGCTGGGTTTTATCTAACCCAACTTATGATAGTCGCTATCCAAACATCATCAGTAAAGTCAGTAAAGTTATTGCCATTGCTCCATCAAGCCTAGGTACTCCTTTAGCCGATGCGGTAAATCAAGGCAGTGTATTTGAAACAAGTCTAGGGTGGCTTTTAGGCTATGGCTCTGATGCAGTAAGCCAGCAACAAGTTAGCTGGATGAACTATTACAATCAAAATTGGCTCCATGGCACCTCTGGTCGCCCATCCCTACCCGTTATCTTTAAAACCATAGTGGGTTCTGATGTTGAGTCTGCTTTTTGGGATGGCGACAGCTATTGTGCTGGCTACCAATACCAAGTGGCACTTGAAACAACTCAAAACTGGTTAGATTCATGCTCTGATGGTTTTTTAAATTGCTCTTCACAAACTGGTGCTGGTACTCAATGGTTTATCGATAAGCAACGAACACGCGACAGCGAACCGTTAAGCCATCAGCAATCACGTCGTGATTGTTTTAATTTAGACCTGATTATTAAAAATGATATTTAAGGAGCAAATCATGAAGCTTTCAACTATTACAAAAACAATATTAACCACCGCTTCACTACTTTGCGTTAATCAATTTAGTGCCGCAGCTTTAATCCCAACTCATGACTCACTAGTAACGGTGCCTGTCGTTTCACATCAAGTGGAACGCACATCGGTGCATTTTTCTCAACCAATTGCCGCCTCACAGCAGCTAAGCTCAGCAATCGATAGTTATACAGGGATCAGTGATGAGTATTGGATCGAGGTTAGTGGCAAACAGCTAAATCAAGGGATCGATCTCGATGTCAACCACCCTCAGGCCTTAATTCGTTTGTCCGCGAAACAAACTAAGGGGGCTTGGTTACCCGATGATCATGCGATTGATCCTCAAGATCTTTCGTTATTTAAAAACCAGCGGTCGATAGCCAACGCCTTTAGCCAAAAGGTTACCCGAGAACAACTTGCCACCGCTAGTATATTTCCAAATAGTAGCGCGGTAAAAATTGCTAAAAAGGCTGGCGTCGGTAAATTTAAATTAAAAGTATCCAAAACGTTAAAGTCAAATCAACGCTATTTAATTAACGTCAAAGAAAAAGGTTCTGCTTATCAGCAGGTTTTATTTAGTGAACGTCAAAGCTATTTGGCTGGCCAAACAATCACCGTGCGGGCAGCAATTAATTATCGCGAACGCCCGCTAAAAAATACCAAGCATATGGCATTCATTAAAAGTCCAACAGGAATAAGCCAAGCTATCGATTACCAAACTGAGCAAGGAAAAATTAGATTAGCAATTCCTAACGATTTACCAGCAACTAAGCCAGGGCAATTGTATGAGTTGCATATCTCATCACAAGGTAGAGATGGCTCAAGTTCAATTAAAAGAAATGGCAAAGTGGCCTTCGCCGTTGCCCAGCCTACGGCTCGAATGACAGGAAATGTAACTGCGAACAACCAATCCGCTCAAATAGGATTGGAGGTTGCTAGTGAAGGACGCTATGAAGTCAGTGGTATCGTTTTTGGTTATAACAAAAATAAAGTGTTAATGCCAATAATGTTAAGTGCATCGGCTCACTATTTACAAGCAGGGATCCAGCAAGTAACCCTTAATTTTGATCCTGAAATTCTAAAGAGCTCATCATTAATCGGGCCATATCAACTTAGGTCGTTAAAATTAACTGACCAAAGTAGAATGGCAGTATTACACCGTAACCATGTCAAGCAATCTAACGCTATCACTCAGCTAAATAAGTAAATCGTACAGCGCCTCAACTAATTTTATTAGTTGGGGCCGATAGAGTGATTATATGAAAGTTGGTTAGCCAGTTCGAAAAAATCCACTAACAAAATATTTGCTTGTTGCTGTTGTTTAATTTTAATTTTCAGCTCAATTGTCCCTGCTAGCTTTGCAATATCAGCAAAGCCAAACATCGCTGCCGCGCCACCGATACGATGAATTAATAAGGCAACACTCACGTAATCTTCAGCACCAAGGTGGTGTTCTAACTTGATGATTTCATCAGCCAATCCCGCCACGAAATCAGCCGCTAAATCAGACATATCAATCTGTTCTAACTGCAATTGAGTCGTTTGTTTTAGAAAAAAAGCAACCGTGTCAATAAAGAGCCCACGTTCGATCGGCTTACTTAAGTAGTCATCAAAGCCAATCGCTAAATACTGCTCAATTTCATGATGCATCGCATTAGCAGTCAGTGCAATGATCGGGCGTTGGAATCCTTGCGCTCTAAGAATGTTAAACGCTTCAAGACCATCCATCTCGGGCATTTGAATATCAAGTAAAATTAAATCTGGCTGCTGGCGTTGTGCCAATTCAATGACTTCACAGCCATTTTTAGCACTGATAACCTCAAGTCCAACAGTCGTTAATAATCGCGCAATCATCCGACGATTGTCTTGATGATCGTCAGCCAGCAATACCAAGCCAGTTAAATTAGGCCCATTATACTTTTCAATGGTTGATGGACTGGCTACCGCCATTAAATCATCGGAGCAATCGCAGTCAGGACAAGCAATGGTTAATGTAAAAGTGCTGCCTTGATTCACTTCACTGGTCACATCGATGTGTCCTCCCATTAATGTGGCGAGTTGTTGTGATAAACACAGGCCAAGACCTGAGCCGCCAAATCGTCGATTAATCGAACTGTCAGCCTGAGAGAAACTGTCAAATACATAAGGTAATTGTTGCTCACTAAGCCCAATTCCAGTGTCAGTCACTTTAAAGATTAGCTGACAATCCTCGATAGCCACGGTAACTTCAACCGAGCCGTTATAAGTGAATTTTATCGCATTGGAGCAGAGATTAATTAAGATTTGCTTTAACCGAACCCGATCGATCTTAACCACCAAAGGGCGAGGTAACTTTTCAATAATATTAAAACTTAAGCCTTTAACTTTGGCTTGCTCAACAAACAAGTCAGAGATCGCATCTAATTCAAGATGTAAATCATGATGGTGGAGATTTAACTCTAGCTTGTTAGCCTCTATCCGACTGAGATCTAAAATATCATTAACCAGCATCAGTAAGTGATTGCTGTTTTTCAAAATAATATCGACTTCATTAATTAATAAATCACTCGGCATGTCACCCGCAATAATAGCTTCTGCCTGGCCGATAACGGCCGTTAGTGGTGTTCGGATTTCATGGCTCATATTGGCCAAGAATTGACTTTTTATTTCATTCGCCTGAGTAAGTTTGAGCATTAATAGCTCCAGCTCATTAGTCCGTTTTTTGACCAAAACAGCTAACTGATTTTTTTTGTTTTATTTCTAAGCTGCGCCGATAGTAGACAAAGCCACTAAAGAGCAATAACACCCCAATACAGACCTGAATATTACGGTTTTGATCAGCTCTGTCTGAGGTTAACTGGCTAAGTATCCGTTTTTGATTAAGTTCGGTAACTTGCTGCTTTAATTGTTCTGATTCTAACTCCACTTGGTACTGAGCTAACTGCATCGCAAACGCTTGATTATTTTTTTCATGCAAACCTTGAGTGAACTTTAAATGAACCGCCAATGATTGTTCAGTTTGATTTTGTGCTGCATAGATTAATGACATTAACATTAAATTATCATGGAATTGGTCATTGCCGTGGTTGGCATTAATCTCCCGATTAGACTGGTTCAAATTGTCCAGTGCCGACTTGAATTCCTGTTGTCTAAAGTTAACCACGGCTAAATTATACAGGCCACCAGCATATGCACTCTTATTATTACTTAACAAGCCAAGCTCTATTGCTTGAGATGCAAATTTTTCGGCATCATCAACCTGCCCAGTATGGTTATATAATTCGGCAAGATTATGCGATTGCGAGGCAGTGTGGTACTGATTATTATTTGCTTGGTGATGTTTTAATGACTTGTAAAGATAATGTTTAGCCTGAAGATAATCTCCAGAATTTTGATAAGCGACACCAATATCACCATAAACCAAGGCAAGTCCTTCGGTATCGTGAGACTTTACCCGCTGTTTGATCACGGTTAAATACATTTTTATCGCAATGTTATAACGGTGTAATCGGTTATAGAGTCCAGCAATATTAAACTTAATATCCGTTCGATCTTTTCGGGTACCGTGGCTACCGTACAGTACTTCGGCTTGCTGATATGACCTCAGTGCGGCTGGCATTTCCCCCATAACAGCCTGAACCAGACCAATATTATTGTGCAAGTTTGCAACAGCAACGGGGGGCTCGCTTGCCTCAAAATATGCCAGTGCAGTTTGATAGGCTTGGAGTGACCTTATATTTTCGCCACTGTAATAAAATATTATCCCGAGCATTTTCTGGCTTTGTGCATGAAGCTTTGGCATTTCATTTGAGTGAGTTAACTCAATTAACTGCTCTAAAATGACGATGCTCTGTTTTAAATAACCCAGCTGATAATGAGTGGTTGCTAGAACTTTTAACACCTGATACTTTTCGAGTGTTGTTAGTGTTAAGTCAGCATTAATTTTCTCTAACTCGGTTAACGCAATGGTTTTATTATCAAGGGCCAATATTCGTGCAATGGTATTTGAAAATTTCGCTGGTGAAGAATCTTTAGCTTCAGCAACACTAATACCTAGCCAAGACATAATGACAAAAATTAAAAATACCTTTACCACTTTACCACTCTCACACCTGAATACTTTTTAGGACAGCAATTTTAAGATAGAACGACAGAAATAGCTAATTGAGCATTTCGAAAGTTTCACTAGACTAAATAATGATAGAGGACC
>JABSRS010000018.1:0-1916 GCA_013214885.1 Gammaproteobacteria bacterium | reverse complement strand
TGTCCTTCCGTTTTAAGAGAATTTTTTTGTGAATAGCCATTCCTCTCCTCGTCGTTTATTTTTTCAAGGCGTATTCGATGCGCTGCCGTTAATTGTCGGCGGCGTTCCCTTTGGGATTATATTTGGCACGCTGTCGTTAAACGCAGGCTTAGATATTTGGCAAACTATCGGCATGTCGAGCATTGTTTTTGCGGGTTCAGCGCAGTTTGTCGCCATCGGCATGTTAGCCGCTGGCACGTCAATCTGCGCCATTTAATTTATGCCGCGAGCATGTTGCCCCATATTAAACATTTGCCACAGTGTTGGCGCGTACCATTGGGATTTTTACTGATTGATGAGGTCTTTGCTGCAACTTACCCCCGTTATTTAAATAATCCTACAGATGGCAACAACCATTGGCATTACTTGGGCGTCGGTGTCGCATTTTATTTAAGTTGGAATGTGGCAACAATAATTGGGATATTCTTTGGTACTAGCATTCCAGGGATCGAAACTTGGGGGTTAGATTTTGCAATGTCGGCAACCTTTATTGGCATGGTTATGCCACACTTGGTTAATAAACCAATGATTATTGCGGTGGTCACTAGTGGCTCCCTCGCTTTGCTGACTTTCGATTGGCCCCATAAGATGGGCTTAGTGTTGTCATCACTAATAGGCATGGCTGTGGGTTATTATTTTGAACAAGCAACCAAAACGCCTCCCCAGTCCCTAACGGAGGAAAAATAATGAGCATTTGGTTATTAATTTTCGCGATGGCACTAGTGACATTTACTATTAGGTACGCTTTATATGCGCGAGCCAACTCGATTACTCTCCCCCCAAAACTCGAACAGGCGCTTAAATTCAGCGCACCTTGTGTCTTAACCGCTATTTGGGTGCCAGCAATCATGATGCCTCAAGGCGAATTATTTATTAGTGTAAGCAACCCATATTTAATCGGCGGCTTAGTGGCTGTTGCGATCTCAATTTGGCAGAAAAGTATTCTTTTAACGATAGTCACGAGTATGAGCTGTTTTTTTATTTATAAGCTGATTATTTTAGTCTAATTTTATTAACGAATAATCACCCAACCTATAATGATGCTTATCGATAATCTCTTGATATATCCCTTGGGATTTTAGCTGGGTTAATGCTTGATTAAACACGAGGCAAAGTTGGCGATCGTTAAATGCCATTGATGCCTTGGTCTCTGGAGTAAAATAATAAAAATTAAATGCTGTTGTTTTAATTTTTATTCTTGGTGCTCGATCTTGATTAAACTGCTCAATAGACCGAATAAATATCAGAAAATCACCAACGTTAGCATCGGCGAATCCTTCGATAAGTAACCTGGCGATATTGGCGTTGTAAGTGGTAATAACGTTGCGATAAAAAGACCGTCGGGGCGTTGGTATGAACTAGAATGACTCAGCCCAATCCGGATCTTTATTTTGTCTGGTGCAGCAATCAGGTTGGTCGCTAGCATCGCAATTACCACAGCAAAAACAAATTTCAGGATCCGCCGAGAATGTTTATAGTATATGCCCATCATTCCCCCTTTTTCTGTGTAAAAGGGTAGACCATAATGTGACGATTTTCCTATTCTCAAACCATTTTTTGGTACTAAACCACCGCTCATTTTGTAGTCTAAATATATTTCTAGTAAATTAACTGCATTTTTTTGCCACATAGATCACATTTTCTTGTAAAATGGCGACCTTAAATTTGAGTTACATCACAATCACTGATTGGATTTATTCCACCACTAATGAGGCTTCTGCATAACATGTCAGCATCAAGACCTATCAAACGCGCTTTACTAAGCGTTTCAGATAAAAACGGTATCGTCGAATTCGCCCGCGCTTTAAGTGCAAAAGGCATTGAAATTCTTTCAACAGGTGGTACCGCCAAATTGCTAGAAGCAATTGGTATTGCTT
>JABSRS010000178.1 GCA_013214885.1 Gammaproteobacteria bacterium | reverse complement strand
GCCACGGGCATCTGCTACTTTGGCAGCCACTTCATTAGCACCTTTTCCCGTCGTCGTCGCATAACCAAGTGATGCCACGTGGTCACTTCGGTTTAGCGCATAATAATGGGCGAAAGAAGAACGACAAATATTGCCCTGACAGACAAATACCAAGCGATTTACGATAGTCCAATCGATGTCTTTATAGTGCTGATATACGCCAAGAGTATTCTTTAAGTTATCTATTTTGGAGCGAATAAAGCCCCTGTATGTTCCGTAGTTATTGCTAAACATTGAAAATCCTCCCTAATATTCTATTAATAATAGGTGTGTTTACGAAATAGACCCTATCGTTTTTGATTTATATTCCTAAGCCCGCTAGTTTGTGTTGATGATGTTAGCACTTGGCTTGTTAATGCGATCTAATCATCACTCCAGTAGGGTGAGGTGCTGTTAACTCTGGGCTGCATGTTGTTTAGTGTGTTAGAATTATTGTCAAATTCCAGTTTAATATTTAATGGCAAATCAAATGTCTAATAAAGCAGTATTTCTAGATCGCGATGGTGTGATAAACATCGACGCTGGTTACGTTTCCCACAGTGACGACTTTGAGTTTATTGAAGGCGTATTCGAAGCTTGTGAGCAAATTAAAGCCAAGGGCTACCAGTTGGTTATTATCACGAATCAATCGGGGATCGGTCGTGGTTACTACACCGAAGATCAATTTACGTCATTAACAGAATGGATGGATTGGTCATTTGCAGATAAAGGCGTTGAGCTGGACGGTATTTACTTTTGTCCTCACCATCCTGTCGATGGTCTTGGTGACTATAAGCAAGATTGTCAGTGCCGCAAGCCACAACCAGGCATGATTTTAACTGCTGCAGAACATTTATCGCTAGATCTAAGTCAGTGTTACTTAGTCGGTGACAAGGAATCAGATATTCAGGCTGGGATAAATGCAGGAATTAACACCAATATTCTAGTGACTACCGGTAAAGAAATTACCGAGCAAGGTCAAGCGTTAGCAACTAATGTCGTTGCTTCTCTGGCCGATGTCGTTAAATTATTAAAATAAAATTTCCTTCCTTCTAAAAAAGCTCAAGTTTAATCACTTGAGCTTTTTTTTGTGTCCGGTTCGGGCTAAACCCCAATCTCTATCTATACTTAAAAAACATAGCAAGGAGTGATCCTCACTTGTCGTCTGCGTAATGGTTAACATGTTGCAACGGAGTGTATATGAAAAAATCTATATTTTTTATCGTGTTCCTCACCACTTTTGCTCTTTGTGCATATATTTATTTTGATGAAAACCCTTACCAAAGAGGTCAAGTTATTGGGATAGCAAAAGCTGATCCATCGGCATACTTACTCAATATTTCACAGCATATTAGCTTAGAGTCACGCCCAGTCGATCGGTATGAGTTCCCCATTGCAATTGGAGCGTCTGGCCCTAGCCAATCCCTGTATTCCGGTCCGAATCAATATCCTTTCTACTGCATGACTGTGCGTTCAGGAATGGGACAGCCGCTAATCGATAACCAGTTAGGGCAAGGGATCCAAATTTATCAAACTGACCCCGAAGGTAATCCAACAGATTTGGTGCTTGGCTACAGCAAAGACTGTGCATTGGCGACTCAAATTGAATATTTTTATCGCGGTAAAATTGACGGCGGGATTAAACAATACGATTTGATGTCAAGTCCGAATGACGCTAAAATAAAAAAAGTTATCATCAACGGCCAAGTTGTCCCTGAAATATATCGAGTGGAACATGGCACCATCAACCGTTTTATCTATGTCATTGCGATGCTGGCTGATCCAACCAAAGGACGGCTCGACCAGAGTCTGTGGAATAAGCGATTAGTCTATCAATTCCAAGGGGGTAGTGGCATCGGTTTCAGGCAGGGTAAAGAAAGTGGTCCACACATTATACAAAAACGGATTGATCAATTAAAATTGGGATATGCAGTCATTACCTCCTCGGCCAACAAAACAAGCTATACCTACAACATGCTCTTGGCCGAAGACACCGCAATGCGGGTAAAACGTCAGTTTATCTCCTTGTACGGTGAACCTTTGTATACCGTTGGCATTGGAGGGAGCGGTGGCGGCTTGTCACAATATTTACTGGGACAAAATGGCACTGATTTACTCGATGCGCTAATGCCTTTGTACTCGTATCCTGACATGGTCAGTCAAACAATCTATGCCTTAGATTGCGACTTACTCAATAGTTTTTATGCTTATAAAAGCAAAAACTCCAAGCTATTTGATAATTGGTCAACCCGCTCAGCGATTGAGGGCATGAATGCATTGGCAGAACATCAACAAAAAGCAGTTTTTTAAACCCCAATTAATCAGTTAATCCAAGGTATTTGGCCGAAACTGCCACAGGGAAATAGCGAATGCATTAACGGATGGTTTGGGCTCTCAACGTTTATTAATAATCCGCGCCAAGGATTTTTAAGACCTTATTTTGCCGACAATGTGTCGGAGCAGGTTAATTGGAATTATTGGGAAGATCTTAATGGCTTAGTTGGTCGCGATGCCAATGGTTTTGCTAAAACAACTTGGGATAATGTCGGAGTTCAATATGGTTTACAAGCGCTGAAAGATCGTAATATTGATGTTGAAACTTTTATCGAACTCAATCAAAAGATTGGTGGCTGGCGTCAACAAGCACAGCTCAAAGCTGAAAATATCAAGCAGATCCCCTTGATTAAATGGCCGTTGTGGCTCAGTTTATGGGGTAACCACAATATCACCGATACCGAAAATGGTATTGCAGCGCGTCATCAAGCAGATTTAGAAGCGATCGAAGGAGCCTATCGGTCGGGGCAGGTGTTTGTTGGGAAGCTCAGCTTACCGACACTTGATATTAGACATTATCTCGAAGAAGATCTCGATATGCACCATATGTCAGCATCGTTTAATACCCGCATTAGAATTGAGCAACACCAAGGTAATGCCGATAATCAAATAATATGGGTTAGTCATAAGGATTTCAATCCAGTGGTACGAGGGTTTGAAGTGATGGATCAATGGATGGATAATCTACGTAATGATCCGCAGCGCGACGTCGTTAAAGCAATACCACCGTATTTATCAGATAGCTGTTTTAATCAGGATGGCAAGATAATTAACCAAGGGGCAACAGTTTGGGATGGTCGTTGGAACAAAAAAACCAAGGGGGCTTGTAGTGAAATATACCCGATGTTTTCAACGGTTAGAATTGCAGCAGGAGCTACCTGGGAAGCGAGTATTTTTAAGTGCCATTTACAAAGTATCGGCATGGCATTAGAAAAAGGGATATACGGCAGATTAGATATTGGCGGCTATCAGAAAATCCTTGAAAAAACATTTCCAAATGGTGTGTGTGATTATGATAAGGGGGACTTAGGTCGTCCGACTATGATTGGAATTTAAGATTGGAATTTAAGATTGGCATTTAGGATTTAAATTTAACAAATTGTGCGCTAGGCAGGGTGCCAGCGCACATTCTTGCCGATCTAGCTAGCTGTTTGCTTAGCATTATCAACCAAAGTGTTGATAATTTTACTAGACTCTTCAGTAGCAGAAGTAATTGCTTCTGCTATTTTCTTATTTGAAGTAGTGACTTGTTCGGTAATTGATTTGCCAAACTCTTCAGACATTTTTTGAACATTGCTGTAATCTTTTTGCTCACCCAATTGCTTATTAAAATCAATTGAAGAGGCAATGAAACTTTTTACTAAAGTACTTTGCTGCTCTAGTGCAGTTTCAAGGATTTTTGCGTTAGCAGTGAATAGATCTGTTGAAGGTTGAAACATCTTTTTCATTTGCTCATTAAAGTCAGTCATGGTAATTCCTCATTTATTTAAGTAAGTATGTTGCGGTGCAGCAATTTCTAATTCGTAGTTTATGCGCTGTATGTTTTGTAGTCAACGATTATTTTTGTGCAGTGCACAAAAATATCGAATTAATGTTAATGAGTAAAGTTTTAGTGGGTTGGTGATGCCTTTTTCATTAGATGATAGTTTTAGATACAGCTGTTTATGATGTGAGTGCATAGCATTTTTGATCAAACATTCTTATACTTGCACAGTTTTTTGCACTGGATACAGGGTGGTTCAATGAGTAGCGTGTCTTCTCGTTATAAATATATTTTAACGTTAGCCAGTTTTACCGTGTTTATATTGGTACTAGTATTGGGCTATGTCAGTGGTAAAACCTCGAGTTTAAAGCAGCTTAATGATCAATTAACCACCAAAACTCAAGGCATAAAAAGTCAATTACAACGAGAATTGAATCGTTTTGCTACGGTGGTTGACGCATACAGCCATAATCCTCAGCTTATGACATTCTTAAACGATGGTAATAACCACCAAAATATCATTAATAGCCAATTGCTAGAAATTGCAATGGCCGCGCAAGCTTTAGATGTCTATCTGTTGACCCCTAAAGGCTTGGTTGTTGCGGCAAGTAATTATGGCTCAAAGGACAGTTTTGTTGGCCGCAACTTCTCATTTCGAACCTATGTGAAACAAGCACTAGCCAATGAAACTGGCTTTGAACTGGCCGTTGGGGTGGTATCAGCTAAACGTGGTGTATATTTTTCCCGTGCTGTGCGCAACCATCAAAGCCAAGTGGTTGGTGTCTTGGTGTTAAAAGCCGATGTCGCGCAGATGGAGTTAAGTGAAGTATTATTTCCGCTAGAACAACATTTTAGTTTTATGATCCAAGATCAGCACGACCTGGTTTTTTTGAGTGACCAAAGCCAATGGCGGCTGCGTCAGCTTATTGTTAAATCAAAGGCCAAATCAAATGTCAAAACGACAGTTAACTCAACAGTTGACCAAGGACTCAATAATGACGAGCTTAAGCTTAGCGCGGTAATAAGTGGTACTTGGCGCCACCTTGGTTTTGACATTTGGCAACTAAGTAACCAGCAAATGTTAGTCCACCAAGATAGTTTTAGTCATTACCCATGGCAGATTAAAGTCTTTGCTCATGATAAACAAAGCTCCAAACAAGGCATTTTAGTTGCGCTGGTACTGGGCATCGCATTTATTGCTGTGTTGTCGCTGTGGCTATTTTATCGTGAGCGGCGTAAAAACATTATACGATTAAAACGCTCACACCAAAGCCTGGCCAAGCAAGTGGCATTGCGCACGACAGATTTAACCCAGGCCAATAGCCAATTGGTCGCAGAGATAGAGCAGCGAGAGAATGCACAAACCGATCTCAAGGCAACCCAGCAACAGCTGATTCAATCTGCCAAGCTGGCGACGATAGGCGAGCTTAGCTCGTCAATTAATCATGAATTAAACCAACCTATTGCTGCATTATCTAGTTATCTGCAAACAACCCAAAAAATGATGTTTAAACAGCGTTACGGGTTAGTTGATGAAAACTTAGCGCGGATGAGTCAGGTGATCGAACGGTTAATCGCCATTGTGTCGCAATTTAAAAACTTTAGCCGTAAAACCTCACAGGACATCTCGCATGTCGAGCTCGGTTCTATCATTAATAATGCATTGGTTATGGTTGCCCATCATGTTAAACACCATGGTGTTACCCTTCAATATAGCCAGCTGGAATCAGCGATTCATATTTTAGCTGAGCCGATCCAATTAGAACAAGTCCTGGTCAATTTGTTAACCAACGCCGTTGATGCCTTAAGCGACACCACCAATCCAATGATTAAAATCGATATAGTGCGCGGTTGTGGTGTTGATATTATTATCAAGGATAATGGCCCTGGCATTGAACCGCATTACCTCAATAAAGTGTTTGAGCCGTTTTTCACCACCAAGTCACTCAATGGACTGGGGCTAGGGCTGTCGATTTCTCGTCGAATTATTCAATCATTTGACGGTCAACTTTGCGTCGAAAATGACCCCGAGGGTGGTGCTATCTTTAAAATTATTTTACCGAACGAGGAACCGCATGTTTGCACTGGCAAAATATGAAGTATGTATTGTTGATGACGATAGCCAATTATTAGCGGCAATCGAGCAAATGTTTATGCTTGAAGACATCAAAACAAGGTGTTTTTCATCACCCGATAAATTACTTAAATACCTCAAGCCTGCGATGCCTGTGGTGATTATTACCGATCTCAACATGCCAATATTGGATGGTCTTAGTTTATTTGGCAAAATCAAACAAATCGATCCCAACATCCCCGTGATTCTCCTGACCGGTTATGGCGATGTTTCGATCGCAGTTAAAGCAATGCGCCAAGGGATTTATGACTTTATCGAGAAACCCTTTAATAATGAGCATGTCCTTGATGTGGTACGAAGCGCTGCTGAAAAGAGGCTGCTTACCCTCGAAAATGAGCGCTTAAGACATACAGTTAAAACCCAATCTAAGTCAGGGCTACGTATTTTAGGCAACACTAATGTGATGGTTGAAATGCGAAATCTACTTGATCAGATTAAAGACTTGCCTGCCGATGTCCTGATCCATGGCGAAACTGGCACGGGTAAGGAGTTAGTCGCTCGATATTTACATGATAATAGTTTACGGAGTAAGCACAATTTTGTGGCGATAAATTGTGGCGCAATTCCAGCTGATTTAATCGAAAGTGAACTCTTTGGTGCTGAAATCGGTGCTTATACGGGGGCTAATAAACAGCGGATTGGTAAGTTTGAGCATGCGCACGGTGGCACGTTGTTTTTAGATGAAATTGAAAGTACGCCATTGAATGTACAAGTCAAATTACTGCGAGTGCTGGAAGAGCGCAAAGTCGTTAGAATAGGGGGTCATCAACAAATCGATCTTGATATTCGAGTGGTGGCCGCGACCAAACTAGATCTACGAACTTTGGCAAGTCAGGGTGACTTTCGCCTCGATCTGTATTTCCGGCTCAATTTAGTTAACGTCTTTGTGCCAGCACTTAATCAGCGAAAAGCCGACATTTCACTGTTGTTTAATCATTTTTCACAAATTGCCGCCGCGAATTATCACAAGGA
>JABSRS010000177.1 GCA_013214885.1 Gammaproteobacteria bacterium | reverse complement strand
ACAGGTGTTAGATGAGCCCGATAAATTGGCGACGAGTCAGTCTTATATGTGGGTTTATCGTAGCAACGAAGTGAGTGCATATTAACATCCATGGAGATCACCTAATAACATCGATGGAGATCACTCAATAACATCCAGCGAGATCAGCTAATAACATTCATGGAGATCACTTTCCGCTCTCAATGTTATTGAATATCACGTTTAATATTATTGGTTGTTTTTTAATCTTTTCTGTTCTGTAGGTATATTTAACCGTTATTCTTTTTCATTTGATGATGAGAATAACTATGTCTACGGTACCAATTTCTATGCGTAAATTAAAAGAAATCCTGCGGCTAAAATATGGCTGTTTACTTAGTCATCGTCAGGTTGCAAAAAGCTTATCTATTTCACCCTCAGTTGTCTCTCGTTATGCGAATCGAGCGGCACAAATGGGGATCACCAGTTGGCCTCTATCTCAAGAATGGGATGATGCCAAACTCAACCGAGAGTTCCTTAAAACTAAAGTCAAAACCAAATCATCGTTCCCGGTGCCAGACTGGTCGGTAATTTACCAAGAGTTAAAGCATAAAACCCTAACGTTACAACTTCTTTGGGAGGAACATTCGCAGCGAAACCCTGGTAACCACCACAGTTATAACCATTTTTGTCGCCTGTATAAGGCATGGTTAGGTTGTCAGAAACCGTCTATGCGGCAGAATCATAAAGCAGGCGAAAAGCTCTTTATTGATTATTGTGGTCCAACAATGAAGATCATTAACAGCTCAACGGGAGAATTCCGTACAGCACAGGTCTTTGTTGCGGTCATGGGTGCTTCTAACTACACATTCGCCGAAGCGACATGGAGCCAAGGTCTCGAAGACTGGGTGATGAGTCACGCTCGCTGCTTTGAGTTTCTCGGTGGCATGCCCGAATTACTCATTCCTGATAACCTAAAAAGCGGTGTGACCAAGGCTTGTCGCTATGAGCCAGACCTTAACCCTACTTACCAACAAATGGCGGCACATTATAATACCGTTATCGTGCCAGCTCGGCCTTATCGCCCCAAAGATAAAGCCAAAGCTGAAGTGGCCGTACAAATCGTTGAACGTTGGATCATGGCTAAATTACGCCATGAAGATTTTTTCAGTCTTCGTCAGCTCAACGCACGGATCAGTGAATTACTCATCGATTTAAATCAAAGACCCATGAAAAAACAACCTGGTAGCCGATTGTCTCAATTTATTGAGATTGATAAACCCGCTTTGAAACCTCTGCCTGTCATTCCATATTCTTACACCCAAGTGAAGAAAGTCACGGTGCATATTGATTATCACATTGAAGTGGATAAACACTATTACTCGGTGCCTCATTCTTTAATAAAACAAAAGCTCGAAGCCCATATAACGGGTGAGCTGGTCACCTTATTCCATCAGGGTGAATGTGTCGCCACCCATCCCAGATCATCAAAAATAGGGGCGCACACAACGCTTGAAGTGCACATGCCGGTAGCTCACCAAAAGCATGAACAATGGTCCCCTTATCGTTTTGAGAAGTGGGCACATGAGATTGGGGCAAATACGGAAAAGTTAGTCATTAAATTATTGCAATCGAAAAAGCATCCTGAGCAAAGCTATCGTGTCTGTTTAGGCTTACTTAATTTATCCAAAAAATACTCACCAGTAAGGCTTGAGGCTGCAAGTCGTCGTGCTCTGCATAGTGGGATCATGCGACTAGCAGGTATACGCTCGATTTTAGAAAAAGGGCTTGATAGACAGCCTCTACCTGAAGTTCAACTGGATTTATTAAGTGATATCGAGCATAAAAACGTACGTGGTAATGAGTATTATCATTAGGAGAAAAAGACATGAATACAATTTATAACCAACTGAATGCATTAAACCTTAGCGGCATACGTGATGCGTTAATCTTACAAACTGAGCAGCCTAATCATTATAAAGAATTAGCCTTTGAAGAGCGGCTGACTCTGCTACTGGATAATGAAATTAATGAGCGCACAAACAGGCGAGTAGAACGGTTAATTCGCCAAGCTAAATTTAGAGTCCAAGCACAGGTTGAGCAGCTAGATTACCGCGCCAACCGTAACTTAAATAAAGCAAAAATCCGTTCGCTAGCTCAAGGTGAATGGTTACGCCTCCATCAAAATATTTTAATCACTGGTGCTACAGGTTGTGGCAAAACCTATCTGGCATGCGCTCTTGGGCAGCAGCATTGCCAACAAGGCTATAGCGTTTTCTATTTTAGATTAAAGGAGCTACTGGAAAAAATGTACTTATCCCAGGCCGATGGCACTTATCGTAAATTTATCACCAAGCTAACGAATGCCAATTTACTGATCTTGGATGATTGGGGACTAGAGCCATTAACGGCTCAACAACGCAGTGATTTACTGGAATTAATCGATGCTAGATATGACACTAAATCAACGCTAATCGCGAGCCAATTACCGCAAGAACATTGGTACGAAATGATCGGAGAATCTACGCATGCCGATGCTATTTTGGATCGACTCGTTCACGGCTCAATAAAAATAGAATTAGAAGGGGAATCGATGAGAAAAATCATCAATAACTTGACTGATGGAGATCACTCAAGCTAAATTTAACGAGGCTCTACAGAACAGAAAAAAAGCGATCTCCATGAATGTTATTGGGTGATCTTCTTCATGTTATTACGCACTGTCTACTATTTAATAAATAAGGGGCTAAAAACCTAACCCATACATTAACTCGTTATTTATTAGTTAGATTTTTATGCGTGTCCCTTTTTAGCACCTCTTGTGTAGCCAATTTATAGGTGATAGATTACGGTCTAAAATACATTGGACATAGAAACTCATTGTATATCAATTATATTTTCATGAGTGTCCCATCTTTCGCGCTCTGGACTCCATTTTAAAAAAAGGAAATAAAATGAGAAGACAAGTACTATCAATCTCGTTAAATAAAATAATAAATGATTTAAATTCGTGTGAGTTGCCTGTTATATTTCGTAAAATTATGGACATAATGCATAGAGATAGAAATGACGACACTGATGGAAAGTCAAACTTCTCTTTTACTCTTTTTCAACAATATATGTTGGCAACCAATAATTATAGTGACGATGAAAAACATATTTGTAAAATATTGGGCTTTGAGCAACTTCTGACCCCTGATTTTTGGGAAGCCATAGCCTATAAGGATATAAACGAAGGTGTAATGCAAATGTGCTTTGAGATGCATCGTAATATCCAATTTACTATGAATCAACTTCCAAAAATACTTGAACTAACTAAGCAGCACTATATATCTGAAATAGTGGAAGAAAAAGGAAACCTCCCTGAAGTGTTGAAGGGTAAAACGTTACTCACAGTTTTAATTTCTGAAGACGAGGGGCAATTCTCTAATCCGCAAAGATTGTCCAATACATTAGAAGCAATTTCTAATTTTTATGAGGCAATTGCGATTATTGAAGGTGTGAACAAGAATGAATTGATCGTGTTAGCTTGTGATTCCGGTAGTGACAAGTCATTTGACTTTCTTGGGTTAGCTAAGGTCATGGAACAAGTTAAAGAAATAATATTTAGTATTTGGGATAGAAAAGTTTTTTACCGACAACACGAAGTTAGTCAATCCCTTAGTTTAATTGCGGAATCACTTCCTATTATAGAAAAAGTTGCTGAAATGGAAAGAGCTAAGGCTATAGGGAAAGAGCAGGCCGAGATATTGAAGAGGCAGCTAATAAAAGGCGCAACTCAATTTCTTACTGCTGGTGTGACCATCCCTGAGCTAGAAGCTGTAAGTTATCATAACCCTAAGCAATTGATGAGCCCTGAACAAAGCCTACTGTGTGCGCCTAGCTATGATATTACTGTTCGTGAAACTACCACCGTTGAAAATGCACCCATTGAGAATACTTCCGATGAACATTCAGTAGTAGATTCTGAAAATTTGGATGAAAGTGAAGCCAAGATGCTTGAGCTACTTTTGAAAAAATCAAAACTAAAGCCCAAAGATGCGAGTGGTGCAAAAAGTAAGCCAAAGAGAAGGTCAACTAGGGTAAAAAAAGAACCTATAGAGATGGAACAGCCATAACTGTAAATTTGGGGCAGTCATAAAAATCTTATTGATATTCAATGGCTTTTAAAGTTACATTCGTTTTAGCACCAAATGATGGAGCGTGCAATGATGTTAAGCGGTTGAGCTATAGAGGGAAGATAACGCATAGAGCTGCGGTCTAAGTATTAGAAAAAATACGATGAATACCGAAAAATGCGGAAATTATTTATGCCACTGCTAAGTCACTTTTGCGCGGAAGTGAGTTAGAAATTTAAAGCCTAGCGTCCTAAGTTGGTTCGTGACTAACTCTCACACTTACTATTTGATACCAAGACCTAACTACAACAGAGCCATTATTATTGCTCACGGGTATAAACCCTGCTATAACTTATTTTTAAATAAATATTAAAGGTAAGTTGTGGAAATTGTTATTATTAGTGTCTTTATTGCAGCTCTATTACCGTATCTGGCAAAAGCACCGTTAGCCTTTGCCATGAATAAAGAAAGTCGTTACGACAATCAATATCCTCGCGATCAGCAGGCGCGATTAACTGGTTTTGGGGCTCGCGCGTTAGCAGCGCATCAAAACTCATTCGAATCGTTAATTATTTTTGGTGCCGCAGTCGCCGTCGTGCTTGCGACAAATACGATTAACTCAACCATTGAATGGTTGGCGATTACCCACGTTATTGCTCGGGTGATGTATTGTGTGATGTATTATATTAATCAAGATAAGTTAAGAAGCTTAAGTTGGTTTGTGGCTATTTTTTGTCCTTTCGCGATGATGTGGCAAGCTATCTAACTAAAAAGCTACTTAGCCTGCTCTTGCGGTATGTCTGCTTGTTCGGCTGCTGCGATTGCTCGCTGTTGTTTACGATAGACAGATAACTGTTCATAAAAATGATCCCACACGCAGGGGGCACAGGCACCGCCGCCACAACAGTCGTCATCAAGGGGTTTTTCAGGTTTATCGATAATATCTGACATCATTAACTCTCAATTTTTTATTATTGTAACAAAAAAGCCACCCGAGGGTGGCTTTTCAATTTAGGTTAAAGCTAAGGTTAAAGTTTAAACTTTAGGTCCTGCTTCAACTAACGCTTTACCTTCATCAGTATCGGTAAACTTAACAAAGTTATTCACGAAACGCTCGGCTAAATTCTTCGCCTTAACATCCCACTCTGCCGCATCTTCGTACGTGTGGCGAGGGTCAAGAATGTCACCTTCAACACCGGCAACGGCTGTTGGTACAGCTAGGTCGAAGTACGGAAGTTGAGTACTTTCGGCTTTGTCGATTGAACCATCTAAGATCGAATCGATGATAGCGCGAGTTGCTTTAATTGAAATACGCTTGCCTGTGCCGTTCCAACCAGTGTTAACTAAGTAAGCTTCTGCACCAGCGGCTTCCATACGCTTAGTTAATACTTCAGCATATTGAGTTGGGTGAAGGCTTAGGAATGCCGCGCCAAAACAAGATGAGAAAGTAGGAGTCGGCTCAGTAATACCACGCTCAGTACCTGCTAACTTAGCTGTAAAGCCAGATAGGAAGTAATAACGAGTTTGCTCAGCTGTTAGCTTAGCAACTGGCGGTAAGACTCCAAAAGCATCGGCAGTTAAGAAAATAACTTTCTTAGCGTGACCTGCTCTAGATACTGGCTTAACGATGTTTTCAATGTGGTAAATTGGGTAAGATACACGAGTATTCTCAGTTTTTGAGTTATCGTCATAATCAATTTTACCATCGCTATCAACCGTGACGTTTTCTAATAGTGCGTCACGACGAATTGCTTTGTAAATGTCAGGTTCGTTTTCTTCGCTTAGGTTAATGGTTTTAGCATAACAACCACCTTCGAAGTTAAACACGCCATTGTCATCCCAACCGTGTTCATCATCACCGATAAGGGCGCGTTTAGGGTCAGTCGATAAGGTTGTTTTACCAGTACCAGATAGGCCGAAGAATACTGCGGTATCACCGTCTTTACCAACGTTAGCACTACAATGCATTGATGCAATGCCACGTAAAGGTAATAGGTAGTTCATCATTGAGAACATACCTTTTTTCATTTCGCCGCCATACCAAGTGCCGCCAATTAGCTGCATCCGCTCAGTAAGGTTAAAGGCCACAAAGTTTTCTGAATTAAGACCTTGCTCTTTCCAGTTTGGATTGGTTGTTTTTGCGCCATTCATTACGATGAAATCAGGTTCGAAAGCTGTTAGCTCTTCTTCTGTTGGGCGAATAAACATATTTTTAACAAAATGGGCTTGCCATGCAACTTCCGTGATAAAACGCACTTTTAGGCGAGTATCTTCGTTAGCACCACAAAATGTATCAACAACAAAAAGGCGTTTGCCCGAAAGTTGAGTTGAAACTAAACCTTTAAGTTCGGTCCAAGTTTCTGTGCTCATTGGTTTGTTGTCGTTCTTACCTTGATCTGACCACCACACGGTATCGCGGGTCGTGTCATCACGAACAATGTACTTGTCTTTTGGCGAACGGCCTGTAAAAATCCCTGTATCGACAGACACTGCGCCTGATTGAGTAATTACACCTTTTTCATAACCTGATAAACCTGCTTTAGTTTCTTCTTCAAATAATAAGTCGTATGAAGGGTTATAAATAACTTCTTGGACGTCGTTAATACCATATTCGCTTAAATCAATTGTGGCATTACCATTTGTGGCGACGGTCATCTTTGCTGCTCCTAACAGTGGTAAGTGGTTTTTTAAATTACATCAAGGTTTCGTAACCCGGCCTATTGGCAAACGAATTGTACAGGATCTTGGGGTGTGATTTAAACCACATAAATGATAAAAAATTAGTGTAATGGATAATTATTATCAATTGGCAGTGATAACTAATTGTTTTAACGAATAAGTGCGACTAAATATTAAGCAATAAACTTTG
>JABSRS010000176.1 GCA_013214885.1 Gammaproteobacteria bacterium | reverse complement strand
AACTAACCAGTTGCGCTTAGCCTGACGTGTAATCGAGCTGCACATTCCACGGCATCAGTGCCGTTAAATCTGATTGTTCATCCATGTTTGGCAGTGTTTTGAACAAGTGCTGGAAGTAAAAATACGGATTGATGTCATTGGCTCGGCAAGTCATCACGATACTATAAAGAGTCGCGCTCGCCTCAGCTCCTTTAACCGATTGTGAGAACATCCAATTTTTCCTGCCTGTGGTGAACGGCCTAATATCCCTTTCGGTAATATTGTTATCGATGCCTAACTCACCATCATCGATATAACGAATGAGCTTTTCCCACTGATTAAGTGTGTAATTTATCGCGGTAGCGATATAGCTTTTAGCGGTCAGCTTTTCTTTGGTTTCATCAAGCCATTGTTTGAAGACATCAAGTATGGGTTTCGATTTTTCTTGCCGTAGTTGATACCGCTCGGCAACGGATAACTTCTTGGATTTTATTTTGTTTTCAATTTGGTAAAGCTTGCTGATAAAGCTAATCGCCTTGTGCGCTCGACCTTTACTCTTTTTTTCTGCTCTTAAGGCTTCGTCATACTTACGACGCGTATGTGCCCAGCAACCTACGGCTAAAATTCCGTCGACATTATCATAAACACTGTAACCATCACATTGCAGGTAACCTTCAAAACCCTGTAAAAAGTTTTTAAGGTTCTGGCGACTGCGACCCGGCTGGTAATCATAAATAACAACGGGCTGCTCACTCACTTCGTTGCTACGATAAACCCACATATAAGACTGACTCGTCGCCAATTTATCGGGCTCATCTAACACCTGTACCCGGGTTTCGTCGGCACATAAACTATGTTGTTCAACGAGAATTTGTTGCATCGCTTCGACCAATGGTTTGAGGATAGCGCCTGACTTTATGCACCAGTTCGCCAACGTCGCGCGCGATATATCCAAGCCTCCGCGTTTAAAAATTTCAACTTGCCGATACAATGGTAGCGCATCACAGTATTTGGCCGTTACCACGGCGGCCAGTGTTTCTGCACTAGCAATACTTCGGGGGATTGGCTGCTTGGGTTTGCTGGCGGTCACCACCTTATTCGTGACTTGAGTGTGTTCACATTCACGACAGACGTATTTTAATTGTTGATGTTTGATGACGCTGATTTTAGCGGGAATAATTTTTATCTGTTCACTCGTTTCGCTGCCGCAGATATGCATTTGATGGCCACAACAAGCACAGCTGGTATCTTCTAGCTTATGCTCGACTTCTTCACGTTCAAGATGACTTGGCAGTGATTGCTTGCCTTTTTTATGATGCTTGGGCTCAGTCTCAGACTTGATGTGTTCCGCTTCATTGAATGTGCCACGAGGTGCTTTTTCACTTTGCTTTCCAAAGCGTTTTGAGTTGCTTAGATTTAATTTACTGATGAGTAAATCGATTTGACGCTGCATATCAACTTTGTCATTTTTTAATGAATCAACTTGTGCCTGTAAAGCGGCAAGCTGTTGATGAAGTTCTGTAATGCTGAGTTCTTTGGTCACGTCAAATCGTTGTTATAGGGGCTAATGACGATAAGCATGACACACTGGCAGGATCGTTCAAGCCCCAGAAAACGATCATGTTATTTACATGACCGATAGTCCCTGTAACCGTTGGTGCTTGGTGCGATTGAACACCGGAAGCCCAGAGAGTAGCCATTGTAATTGGCGTTCTTCAATGTGCATTGCGCTGGGTGTTTCATCATGTTTTGGCCACTGAAAACGACCTTGTTCTAGCCGTCGATAGTAAAGCCAAAAACCATTAGTGTCCCAGAATAATATTTTTAATTTATCTCGCCCACGGTTACAAAAAACAAACCAAGCCTTACTTAAAGGATCAAGTTCGAGTTCATCTGCAACAATGATCGATAGACCATTAATTGACTTGCGCATGTCGGTAACGCCAGTAACAAGATAGACCTGTGTGGGGCTAATCATGAGATTAACGCTAATATTTGATGAAGTTTTTCGAGAGTAATATCGTCATCGAATGTCAATTGATAACCACTTGGTGTTTTGATCATTAATGAAGAAACTTGGGGTATGATCGATTCACTGACAAATAATGGCACAAGTTGCTGCTTTTTCGTGAGGCTTGGTTCTGGCTCTGCCAATCTTTTTCGCCAGGAATAATACGTTGATATATTAATTTTTTGTTGTTTACAGAATGCCGAAATAGTTAATCCGCTGTCTTTTTTTGATTTAAAAATTGACTGCCAGTGTGTGATTTTTTCAGATGGTGCCATCATAATCTCAATGTTTAAAATATTGGGATTATTATTCTAGAAGCCCATTAACATTGGTAGGTGGGGTTAAATGAGCGCTTACCAATAAATATGGTTTTCTGAAATCGACTAATGTAGCTAACCCTTCCATAAACCAAGTTGGTACTTTTAATAAATAATTTAACCACCCAACCCTATGATGAACTTCTGCATGCATATATTCATGAGCTATCACATCAATATTTTGACCTTCTGGACCCAAGACAATACATTGACCAAGAACGCTTACATGTGCGGTCCCATATGAGTTAGAACCAAAGCTTACTGCTTCGCTTTCAGTTGCAGTAATGATTACCTTAGGAGAGGATGTCATATTTCCAAATGTATTATTTATTCGAGACTTTGCCAAGTTGATATTAGAAAGTAACTCATCACTTTGGATACTATTAATTGAAGGACTAGAAAATATGCTCGGCTCTATTTCTAAATACCCTGAAGGTGTAATGAGTTGGCATCCTATTATATGCCTTTGGCTGATTCCGCCCATTAAAATAATGAAAGAAACACCCGCGATTAATGCTAACTTTAATTTGTGCACAAAACCTCCTTGTAAAACTAACGCCAACCTAACCGGCGGCGTGCTGGTGCAGTTTTTTGCGGCTCCTCTGCAAAAAATTCGACAGTAAAAGCCGTCCGATTGAGGTTTTTGTGTTATGTTTTAATTACAATTTATCTATTTCGTTATCTATTTCATATCCTTTGTCCGTGATTATTTTTTCTAATACGACCAAACGATGTTTCATGCTACCAATCTCATCACTCATTTTTACTTTTTGACTTTCATTAAATTTAGCTTCGAGTTCTTTCATTTTAGTTTTGTATTTAAAGTAATCATAGCTTAACCACGGAAACCCAAAAACTATTGCAATAATTATAACTTGTTCAATATCCATGTTCTTTCCTTAAAATTTAAAATCCCACTTACTTAAGCACAAATCAGACCATGATATTATTGTTAATAAAAAACAATAACCTACGAAACAAATAGATTATTCCATCATATGTTTGTGATGAAGATCGCTAATAAATAGTGAAAATAGCAATGAACGAATAGAAACATAACTCTTAAGCATTTATCCCTCGTCTGCGAAGCATGAGAGATAAATGTCTGTTGAACGAAACCGTGTGACTCGGCTTAATATGGTTTTTGTTTATTGTACCGCCAGCCTAGATATTGAAAATAATAACAAACGTCTTTATTTACGATTGTTATTTGCGTCAACACAGCTAATTATACGATGAGTTTAGCTTAAAAATGCGTCGAATAATATAGCCAGATAGATCTATTACCTCGTTGCTTTACAACGCTTTATTAATGCAGGGGGCACACTAAATCGTTCGTTCAAACAGGCCCGATTTCTTCACCAGTCTTCTCGTCTTTATCCAACACCGCTGGCAGCGCTAAGCTTTCGCGGATAACCGCTAATGATTTTCGCCTCACTGAATTGGCCAAAAAACCGTAATAACGCAGCCTCATAAACCCTTTAGGTAGCACATGCAGTAGGAAGCGCCGCAACAATTCACTCGTCGAACAATGCATTATTTTTCGATCTCGGGAACGATAATCCAAATAATTTAAAGCAACTTTCCCTTGGTCATTTAACGTTAATCGACTTGCACTAATGCCTACGCGATTACAATAACGGGCTAAATATTTGACCACCGTATTCGCATGTTTCAAGGCTGGCTTACTATAAACGACCCACGGCAACTTCGCGGCAGTATGCAATGTTTTAGCGACATTATTAGGAGCTAATCGAGGCAATTGCCCCTCTTTACTCATGGCCGCTAAATAAGCCAGCATCTTGCCTCGATATTTAACTGACAACGCCTTAACAGGGAATAAGTATCCTGCTTTTCGTGTATTGCACCATCGTTTATCTTGGGTAAGCACGCCTCCAGGGTCAAACAGTGTAAATGAATATGACGATCAAGCTGCTGGCCCCACGTGTGTAAAACGCACATAGCACCCAGCTTGCCATCGAGGTGGTGTCGGGGATTTGCAAAGGCACTTAGCGTTGCCCAAACAGCCTTAAACAGTCCATCATAAATCACCTTAGGGTGCATCGTTGCCCAGCCATTAAATTGATGCGGCAAGGTAAGTAAGCGGTTTGAGTCTTGGGCGAAAAGTGACGAACCTGCATGCAGTCAATAAACACTTTTTTTTAACTAGCCATAACTTGCCTCCAATTATGTATTGAGATGCAAGTTAAGTGTGCCTGAAATTTTGATAAAGGTTGAGGGGGAATTAATCTCCGCGAAGCGGTTTAGTTCAACAGCTAAATTAGGCCGAAACATTCCGTATTTCTGGTAGAAACACGGACAGTTGATACTCCTGTCTGCCAGGTGAGTGGCTTCAGTTAATTATTCATTAGAAAATATATTGAAAAAATCCTGACCGCTTCTATATCATTATTGAAGCGCTAGCTCGCTATTGCGCGTTAGCGAATTATAATATTCACTAACACGCGAAGAGAGATGTAGCACCACTATCGTCAAGTTTCTGTAGCTTCTGAGATCGATAAAGCATCCTCTATCTCAACACCCAGGTATTCAATAGTGCTTTGCAGTTTTGAGTGACCAAGTAGCAATTGAATAGCTCTCAGGTTTTTAGTTTTTGCATAAATCAATGATGCTTTTGTCCGGCGCAATGAATGGGTTCCGTATTGAGTAATATCAAGCCCTAACTTGCTGACCCATTCCTTCACTATATTTGCATAGTAATGATAACTCACATGAGTATTTCGTTTACGTCAGCTAAAAAATACAAAATCAGCGGGCACAAGGTTATTATCGTGTATCCAATGAGTTAAGCATTGCACTGTCCTGGGTGTTATTTCGAACTGCACTTCACGGCGAGTTTTTTGTTGCTCAGTTACTGCTCTGGTTTGTATCAGTCCACTTGATGAAATGTCTCTTACCTTCAGATTAAGCAAGTCACAAGATCTTAGCTTACTGTCAATCGCAAGATTGAATAAAACTAACTGTTCTAGTTTTTTCTCTATTTCTAATCGAATACGTATTCGCCAGATATCCTCCAATTTAAATGCCTTTTTTTGTCCAACCCGTTTACCTTTATTCCAACTATCCATGGCACACCTCGATTTATTAAGTTACCAAAAGTTCACTTTTATGTTAACCTTATTGAATGAAAAAAATAGATTTTTATACAACCGTTGACGGTAAATGTCCCATTGCTGAGTTTCTTGATTCACTCAATGGTAAGCAAGCACAGAAAGTTGCTTGGGTATTACAGGTGATTGAAGAGCTGGATGTTGTACCCACTACCTATTTGAAAAAATTAGTAAATACAGACAATATATGGGAAATAAGAATTCAAAATAGCGGTAATATTTTTAGATTACTGGGATTTTTTGAAGGAGATAATCTTATTATTTTGAATCATGGTTTTCAAAAGAAAACTCAGAAAACACCACCCAAAGAAATAAAAATTGCACAACAACGTCGAAAAGACTACTTATTGAGGAAGAAATAATGAGTGATTTCCAAAAATATTTAACCAAACGATTAAAAACTGATAACGACTTTGCCGAGAACTACACTGAAGGTTACCAAGCATTTAAGTTTGGTGTTGCACTAAAAGAAGCACGTAAAGAGGCTGGTTTAACCCAGCTTGATGTTGCGGATAAACTTCACACCCAAAAAAGTGCTATCTCCCGAATAGAGAACCATTCCGAAGATGTTAAGTTATCGACCTTAGAGCGATTTGCCGCAGCATTGGGTAAAAGGCTTGAGATCACTTTAGTATAAATATCATTAGAAAAAGTACTGCAAACTAAATTAATAGCTCTACCTATTGAAGCTCAGGCTATCTCACTTTTGCGCGTTAGTGAGATAGAAATTTAAAGCCCAGTGTCCAAGTTGACAGTATATCGTCTTGGCTATGGTGTCGTATCGGTGCCCTAATTAACCGCTACCAGGGGCGATATCGCCACTGTCATCACGCATTATTCACAAAAGTTCTGCTACTGGTAATGACTTACCTCAAGGTTAGTTATGTCAGTGGACTGGTACAATCTACTCAAACCAACTATTTGTGAGTTCAATATGGATTGTAAATCATTAATCGCAGGCTCTCTTGCTACATTAATCATTGGATTAATTAACCTGGCAGTATTTACCCTCTCCTCGGCCTATACGGGTGCTTATGCTGCCAACATTGATTTTTTTATTGCCTATAGAAGCCAGATTTATTTTGTCTTTGCCTTTGTGCCTTTTTGCTGCACGATGGGCTTAGGTGGTTATGTTACCGCTTTAATGGCAGGTCAAAGGGAGGTGCTGCATGGTGCCATCACTGGTACGCTCGTCGGTGGGCTTTCACTGTTTAGCTCTACGTCCGTTGGTGACTTCTCTTTAACCAGTGTAGTGTTAATAGTATTTAGTGGCATCTGTGGCGGTGTGGGTGGCGGCGTGCGCGAACTAGTGAAAAAGAGAACGACAAAGCGGCAGCTTCGTGCTGAGGCAACAGACTGTTGATCAGATCGGCGATGACAGGCCATTTATTTTATCTTTAAACAGCAAAAAGCCCGATAATCTTTCGATTATCGGGCTTTTCTATATAAGTGGCGGAGAGATAGGGATTTGAACCCTAGATGGGCTATAAACCCATGCCGGTTTTCAAGACCGGTGCATTCGACC
>JABSRS010000175.1 GCA_013214885.1 Gammaproteobacteria bacterium | reverse complement strand
TTTGAAGTATTAGGTAGTTGATTGAAGTATTGGGGTTTTTAAATCTAGGGAATTTAGTAAAATAAATTATGGCGCGCATGGAAGGAGTCGAACCTCCGACCGCCTGGTTCGTAGCCAGGTACTCTATCCAGCTGAGCTACATCCGCAACTTTATTTGCAAGTAAGAAATGGCGGAGAAGGAGGGATTCGAACCCTCGATGGGATTTAAAGCCCATACTCCCTTAGCAGGGGAGCGCCTTCGGCCACTCGGCCACCTCTCCGTATGCGGCGTATAATAAGGGATCGTAAAAATAAGTCAAACAATTTAATCAAGGTTTTTTCTAGTTGAAGCGTTTTTATACAGATAGTGCATTTTATTAGCTTAAAACGATGATTTGAGGGCAAAAATCATACCAATGCTAAAAAATTAATTTCTGGTTTAAATAGATAATGCTAATAATGCAATGTAATAACTAAAGTCGAGACCAAAAAAAAGCACTATAAAGTGCTTTTATTAAGAAATGCTGCCACTAAACATTAACGTTAAACGTTACCACTGTCGTTTTCAGATGCTTTTTCTTGTTGAATACGCATGTAAATCTCTTCACGATGAACTGCGACTTCTTTTGGTGCGTTAACACCGATGCGAACTTGATTGCCTTTTACGCCTAAGACGGTAACAGTAACTTCATCACCAACCATTAGAGTTTCACCGACACGGCGAGTTAAGATTAACATATAGTACTCCTGTAACTAAATTTCCGATTGACCCCGGGTTTATAAGTATCGGATTAAAACATATCCGATTACTTTATTATATATCTATAATCTGCCTTTGGGATTATTTTATGCTTTATTTTGATATCAATTATGTATATCTTGAACTATTTAACATTATCGCTAGTAAAATAGGCAATTTATAACGGTACAAGCTCAGTACCTTCATAAAAAAGCCCCGCTCAATTGAGCGAGGCTGCTATTTAATTAGCAACAAATCAAAGCTTTGATGTTAACCATGGGCTAACACTATCTAACGCAGCTGATAGTGCAGCAACGTCAGAACCACCAGCCATTGCCATGTCAGGACGGCCACCACCTTTACCGCCAACTTGCTGAGCAACCATGTTAACCAGCTCTCCGGCCTTGACCTTGCCAATTAAGTCTTTGGTCACACCAGCAATTAGACTGATTTTCCCGCCATCAGCGACAGCAAGCATCACGATACCACTACCTAACTTATTCTTTAGCTCATCGACCGAGCCACGCAGAGTTTTACTATCAACGCCATCTAGCTGCGCGACTAGTACTTTAACACCGCTAATCTCTTGAACACTATCAAGCAAGCTTGCGCCCTTTTGACTAGCAAGCTGAGCTTTTAATTCGTTTAGCTCTTTCTCTAAAGCACGTGCCTTATCGACTAATGCTTGAGTTTTCTCAACCACGGTAGCGGGTTCTGATTTTAACACCGCTGCAGCCGTCGCTAACTTAGTTTCAAGTGCTTGAATATGTTCTAGCGCATATGAGCCAGTTATCGCCTCGATGCGACGAACCCCTGCTGCAATACCAGCTTCCGAAACAATTTTAAATAAGCCAATATCACCCGTGTTAGTGACATGAGTACCACCACAAAGCTCAACCGATAGCTCACCCATTGATACGACGCGTACTTCGTCATCATACTTTTCACCAAACAAAGCCATCGCACCCGCTTCTTTGGCCGCTTCAATGTCTGTCACCTTAGTAACCACAGGGACATTTAAACGGATATGCGCGTTTACCAGCTGTTCTACTTTGATTAATTGTGCCGTTGTTACCCCTTCAAAGTGAGAAAAATCAAATCTTAGTTTTTCTGCTTCAACCAATGAGCCTTTTTGGGTAACGTGGTCGCCTAGTTCCTGACGTAACACCGCATGCAAAATATGTGTCACCGAGTGATTTAACCCAATATTGTTACGACGCTCTGTATCAATAGTCGCCGTTGCGCTTTCGCCTATGGATAAATCACCAGCAATCATCACACCACGATGAGCGAACACCTTGCCAACTTTGGTGGTGTCTGTCACTTTAAAAGTACCGTGAGCGGTAGTAATAGTACCGGTGTCACCTGACTGGCCGCCAGATTCAGCATAAAAAGCAGACTGCTCCAAAATAACTAGTGCACTCTTGTCCAGTGCTACTGTCTGGGCACTAACACCTTCAACGATAATATCTTTGATTATCGATGTGTTTTCTTGGTGCTCATAACCAACAAATTTGGTTTCGCCATCAATCTTTAGCTGCTTATTATAATCAATACCAAAATTACTGGCTTTTTGCGCTCGTAAACGCTGGGCTGCCATCGCTGCTTCAAAGCCAGCTTGATCAATTTCATAGCCGCGCTCGCGACCAATATCAGCGGTTAAATCTGCTGGAAAGCCATATGTATCATAAAGCTTAAATACCAATTCACCATTAATAACTTTGCCATCAATGTCTTTAAGCGCTTCATCTAAGATTAACAAGCCGCGATCAAGAGTTCGTGCAAACTGCTCTTCTTCTGCTTTTAGCATCTTAACAATGATTGCTTTGTTCTTTTCAAGCTCTGGATAAGCAGTGCCCATTTGATTGATCAATTCATCTAACAGCTGATAGAAGAACAATCCCTTGGCACCAAGACTATTACCATGACGTACAGCGCGTCGGATGATGCGACGAAGTACATAACCACGCCCTTCATTTGAAGGCATCACGCCATCACTAATTAAGAATGAACAAGCACGGATATGATCGGCAATAACTCGTAGCGACTTACTCGTTAAGTCATCGGTACCAATTATTTTGGCTGCTGCTGCAATTAAGTTTTTAAAGATATCGATTTCGTAGTTACTGTGAACCCCTTGCATAATGGCAGCAATACGTTCAAGTCCCATGCCCGTATCAACAGATGGCTGTGGTAAGTCTTCCATTGTGCCGTCGGCTTGACGGTTAAACTGCATAAATACTAAGTTCCAGATTTCGATATAACGATCACCATCTTCTTCTGGTGTTCCAGGAGGACCACCTGGGATATCTTCACCGTGATCGAAAAATATTTCAGTACAAGGACCACAGGGTCCCGTATCACCCATTGACCAAAAATTATCTTTAGCGCCAATGCGCGATAAACAATCTGGATTAACACCAATTTCGTTAAGCCAAATATCTTCCGCTTCGCGATCTTCATTAAAGACCGTTACCCAAAGCTTTTCTTTTGGCAATTGCAATACTTCGGTTAAGAACTTCCATGCAAATTGAATTGCTTCGCGCTTAAAGTAATCGCCAAAGCTAAAGTTACCCAGCATTTCAAAAAACGTATGGTGACGTGCAGTGTAGCCAACATTTTCAAGATCGTTATGTTTGCCACCGGCGCGCACACAACGTTGTGACGATGTTGCGCGATTATAGGCACGTTTATCGGTGCCAATAAATACATCTTTAAATGGCACCATGCCCGCATTGGTGAACAATAACGTTGCATCGTTACCAGGAACCAGTGAACTACTTTCAACAATTTTGTGTTGCTGGTTTTGATAATATTCTAAAAAGGCTGTTCTGATTTCAGCAGTCGTCATATGCATGCGGCTTATCCTAAATATCGTGATATCTGGCTAATTAAAATTACATAATTAGCATAAAAAATATTGGACATTATAAGCTTTGCTAAGTGCTATGGGCTAGCACTACCTGACATAATTCGCACTAAATTTACTTATTTAGACTAATTAACCTAATAAGTATTCAAAAGCATCGCTAATTTGTTGATTGGAGAAACCTTGACGTTGCAAAAAAACGGCTGCTTTTACGACGTTGGGTCTAGTTGATAAGGGGTGCACTGATTCTTTGGGATTTGGGGTTTTAATTCGAAGTGTTCGCGTCGAGGTAGCAACCTGTTGGCTACTACCTCGACAACTTGAAACGAATTATTCGTGATTATTCGTCTTCGCTTTCAGGTTCAATTGGATCAGGCTTATCAGTAGGCTTAATCAATAGCGCTTCTCGTAACAGCGCTTCAATTTCATTTGAAATCTCTGGGTTTTCTTTTAAGTATTTAATACTATTGGCTTTACCCTGACCAATTTTACTGCCTTTGTAGCTATACCAAGCACCCGCTTTCTCAACTAATTTTTCTTTAACACCCCAGTCGATTAGCTCACCATACTTAGAGGTACCTTCACCATATAAGATTTGGAATTCTGCTTGTTTAAAAGGTGGTGATACTTTGTTTTTGACCACTTTAACTCGAGTTTCGTTGCCAACAATCTCATCACCACTTTTAACGGCACCAATGCGGCGAATATCCAAACGTACAGAGGCATAGAACTTAAGCGCATTACCACCAGTAGTGGTCTCTGGGTTACCAAACATCACACCAATCTTCATTCGAATTTGATTAATGAAGATAACTAGGGTATTTGAACGCTTAATATTACCGGTTAATTTACGCAATGCTTGTGACATTAAACGAGCTTGTAAGCCCATGTGTGAATCACCCATGTTACCTTCAATTTCAGCTCGTGGCGTCAATGCAGCCACCGAGTCAATAACGATAACATCAACAGCGCCAGAGCGAGTTAACATATCAACAATTTCGAGTGCCTGTTCACCAGTATCTGGTTGAGAAACTAGTAAGTCATTAATGTTAACACCCAGTTTACGCGCGTAAATTGGATCAAGGGCATGTTCGGCATCGACGAAAGCACAAACTTTACCAGTTTTTTGTGCTTCAGCAATAACTTGTAATGTTAAGGTTGTTTTACCAGAAGATTCTGGACCGTATATCTCAACAACACGACCCATTGGTAAGCCGCCTATGCCTAAAGCAATATCTAATCCTAATGAACCAGTTGAAACAGACTCAATGTCTAGTGCCTTAGCTTCGCCTAAGCGCATAATTGAACCTTTACCAAATTGTTTTTCAATCTGACCTAATGCTGCTTCTAATGCCTTGCTCTTGTTACTGTCCATGAATGGCTCCGTTTCACAATTCGATTAATTAGTTTATGACCAGTAGTATACTGTACAATCATACAGTATCAAGCGTTAGATTGTTTTTTTTTGCTCACTAGCTTAGAAACGTCGATATAGACTAACTGTGCGCACAATTAATCTTTCGCTTGAGGGCTGGATCACGTATCCTTGCACAGTAGTTTATTGGACTTAATTTAAGCGAATCAAAAATGCAAAAAACACCATTACCGTCAGCATCATTATCAAGCAACACCCCAATGATGAAACAATACCTAACCATAAAACATCAACATCTTGATACTTTATTGTTTTACCGCATGGGTGACTTTTATGAAGTGTTTTTTGACGATGCTAAGAAGGCATCACGGCTCCTTGGTATCTCTCTAACCGCACGAGGAAAGGCCAGCGGCTCGCCAATTCCAATGGCGGGTGTACCATATCATGCTGTTGATAATTATTTAATCAAGCTGGTAAATCTTGGTGAATCTGTCGCCATTTGTGAACAAATCGGTGATCCAGCCACCAGCAAAGGCCCAGTTGAGCGCAAGGTCGTTAGAATTATTACCCCAGGTACTATTACTGATGAGGCATTACTAAACGATCGCAAAGAAAATATAGTAGCTTGTGTATTTCAACAAGATAACATTTTTGGTTATGCAACATTAGATATCGCCAGCGGTGAGTTTTTAATTTGTGAATTAAACTCGAGTGAGGCTTTTGAGTCTGAGCTCCATCGCACTAGCCCAGTTGAACTGCTCCACCCTGAGCAATGGGACAACAGTCAAATAATTGCTAATCGCAAAGGGCTACGAGCCTGCCCACCATGGGAGTTTGATTTAGCAACAGCGACTAAATTGCTTAATCGCCAATTTAAAACCAATAATTTAACTGGATTTGGTGTTGATAATGCAAAGATTGCCTTAATTGCAGCAGGCTGCTTAATGCAATATATCAACGACACCCAACTGGTCGCGCTCCCGCATATTCACAATATTAAACTGACCAGCCAAGACAATTGCATTATTTTAGATGCTGCAACTAGGCGCAATTTAGAGTTAACCCAAAACATTGCAGGAGGGTTTGATAATACCTTAATTTCGGTACTCGACCATACTTCAACTCCGATGGGCAGCAGATTATTGCAACGCTGGATCCATCAGCCATCGCGTGACCATCAATTAATTACTGGACGGTTCAATGCCATAGGTTCATTTATCACAGCCCAAAATATTGAACCGCTGCAAGAACAACTCAAACTAGTTGGCGATATTGAAAGGATCCTCGCGCGCATTGCCTTACGCTCTGCTCGGCCTCGCGATTTTTCTAAATTACGCAATGCTTTGGGGTTATTACCTGAGTTTCATCAGTTATTGGCAGAAAATACTGACAGCGCTAGGCTGAATCAATTGGATCAGGATTTGGCAAGTTACCCGCAACTGTTTGAGCTACTCACTCAAGCAGTCGTTGAAGTGCCGCCGACGTTAATCCGCGATGGTGGTGTTATTGCCCCAGGCTATAACGAAGAACTCGATCACTGGCGCGACCTTAGCCAAGGGGCAACCGATTATTTAAATCAGCTCGAAATACGGGAACGAGAAAGCACCGGCTTAAGCTCGTTAAAAGTTGGTTACAACCGGGTTCATGGTTTCTTTATTGAAATAAGCAAAGCACAAGCTGTTGATGCCCCTGCGCACTATATTCGTCGTCAAACGCTCAAAAATAACGAGCGATTTATTGTTGCTGAACTTAAAGAGCATGAAGACAAAGTGCTCCAAAGTAAAAGTAAGGCACTGGCGATTGAAAAAGCATTATCTCAGCTAACCTATTTACAGTTAACCTCGAGTGCCATTTCACAAATTGATGTCCTGACTAATCTAGCAGAACGGGCACTGGCTAATAACTATCACTGCCCGACTTTACACAATGGTATCGGTGTCAGTTTTAAAGAAAGTCGCCATCCAGTGGTCGAGCATGTTATGTCAGCACCGTTTATTTCCAATCCGGTAGAGCTTTCTAACGAACGACAAATGTTAATTATTACCGGCCCTAATATGGGTG
>JABSRS010000174.1 GCA_013214885.1 Gammaproteobacteria bacterium | reverse complement strand
TTCTTCAGCGGTATCGATTGGGTCAAAAGCAACAAGTTCAGTATTACAACGCTTATCGATAAAATCACCGGCTTCGTCGAGGACATAAGCGATACCACCGCTCATACCAGCTGCGAAATTACGGCCTGTACTGCCGAGGATAATCGCTTTACCACCAGTCATGTATTCACAACCGTGATCGCCAACCCCTTCGACCACCGCTGTTGCGCCTGAGTTACGCACGCAGAATCGCTCGCCAGCGACGCCACGAATAAACGCGCTGCCAGCTGTGGCGCCAAAGAAGGCAACGTTACCAATGATGATATTGTCACGGGGTGAGAATCTCGCATGCTTACTTGGGTAAACAACTAAATTTGCGCCCGAGAGTCCTTTGCCGAAGTAATCATTGGCATCGCCTTCAAGCTCAAAACGCAACCCTTTAGCCGAGAAACAACCAAAGCTTTGTCCGGCTGAGCCGTTAAACTTCACCTTGATAGTGTTCTCTGGTAAACCTTGCGCTTGGTATTTCTTCGAAATGTCATTGGAAATCATTGCGCCAACGCTGCGGTTGGTATTAACCACATCGTATTCAAGTTCAACCGATTGCTGATTATCAAGTGCATCTTGAGCATCTTTAATCATTGCGCGGTCAATAATATCGTCAATCAGGTGCTTTTGCTCAATTGAGCTATAAAGCGTCTCACCCTCTTCAGTGTCAGCCTTGTGTAATAATGGCGTTAAATCAACTCCACTATATTTCCAATGATCAACATCATCACGTTGCTTAAGACATTGAGTCTGACCGACCATGTCATTAATGCTCTTAAAGCCAAGCTCAGCCATGATTTCACGTAAACCTTCAGCCATCATGGTAAAGAAGTTAACTAAAATATCGGCACGGCCAGTGAAACGATCGCGCAAGCCTTTGTCTTGTGTTGCGATACCAACTGGGCAAGTGTTTAAGTGACATTTACGCATCATGATACAACCTTCAACCACTAGGGCTGTGGTTGCCATGCCGTATTCTTCGGCGCCAAGTAGTGTTGCGATGGCTAAGTCACGTGGCGTTTTAAGCTGACCATCGGTTTGCACCGTAATCCGGCTACGTAGCTTGTTGCGCACTAATGTTTGGTGAGTTTCAGCCAAACCTAATTCCCACGGTAACCCCGTGTGTTTAATCGAACTAAGCGGTGATGCACCAGTGCCACCATCATGACCAGCAATTAATACTACATCGGCATAGGCTTTACATACGCCCGATGCAATCGTACCAACACCCGCTTCCGAGACTAACTTAACGTTAATTCGCGCGTCACGGTTGGCGTTTTTAAGATCGAAAATTAGCTGTGATAAATCTTCAATCGAGTAAATATCGTGATGTGGCGGTGGCGAAATTAAGCCAACACCCGGAGTAGAACCACGCGTTTTGCCAATCCAGGCATCTACTTTATCGCCTGGTAACTGGCCGCCCTCGCCTGGCTTAGCACCCTGCGCCATCTTAATTTGTAACTCGTCGGCATTAGTTAGGTAATGGCTGGTCACCCCAAAACGGCCAGAGGCTACTTGCTTTATCCGCGAATTCATTGAGTCGCCATTTTCCAACGGCGTGAAACGAATTGGATCTTCACCGCCCTCACCGCTGTTGCTCTTGCCGCCAATACGGTTCATTGCAATGGCTAGTGTGGTGTGTGCTTCCCACGAGATAGAACCAAATGACATCGCGCCCGAGGCAAACCGTTTAAAGATATTTTCAATCGGCTCAACTTCACTCAGTGGAATTGAGACACGGTCGCTACTAAATTCAAGTAAACCACGTAGGGTAAAGGCATCTTTGCTTTGATCATCAACCGTTTTGGTATATTGCTTAAACTGCTTAGGATCATTGCTGGCCGTTGAGTGTTGCAATAAACGAATAACCGTTGGACTAAACAGATGGCGCTCGCCATCGTGACGCCACGAATATTCACCACCTGTCGGGAGCAAGTTTTCAATTGCAATGCGATCAGCTTCAGGGAAACCTTCACGATGACGCAGTAGTGCTTCTTGGGCAATTTGGTCAAGGCTCAAACCTTGGATCCGACTTACCGTGCCAGTAAAGTATTGTTCGATAACTTCTGAATTAATGCCTAACGCTTCAAACACTTGGGCACCAAGATATGATTGCAGCGTCGAAATACCCATCTTAGAGAAGGTTTTCAATAGACCGCTACCAACCGCGTTAGTGTACTTGGCGGTAATTTGTTCGTTAGTTAACTTAGCATCAATGACATCTTCATCACGCAGCTCAAACATGCTTTCTAATGCTAAGTATGGGTTAACCGCCGCAGCGCCATAACCGATAACGGTTGCAAAATGGTGCGTCTCGCGAATATCAGCAGATTCAAGAATAATATCAGTGTATGAGCGTAGTTTTTCGCGAATTAGATAATGGTGAACCGCAGCAGTGGCAAGCACTGACGGGATAGCGACGTGGTCACTATCAACATCACGGTCACTCAAAATTAAAATAGCGTAACCATCTTCAACCGCATTTTTAGCGTATAAACAAACCCGATCTAGGGCTTTTTTAAGCGCGCCTTTTTGGCCACTCGCCTTAAAAGTAATGCTAATAGTTTTCGATTGCAGATGATCATTGTCGATATGTTGTAACTTGCGCAATTGCTCGTTAGTTAGCACTGGCTGATCGATTTCGACCTTATGACAATGCGCCGCTGTTTCCTCGAGTAAATTTAATGATTTACCGACATAACCACGCAATGACATCACCAACTCTTCTCGAATTGGATCGATTGGTGGGTTAGTTACCTGTGCAAATAATTGCTTAAAATAGTGTGATAACTGCTGTGGACGATCTGATAGTACCGCCAATGGCGTATCGGTGCCCATCGCGCCCAATGGCTCTTTCGATGTCCCGACCATCCCTGCAAGCACTAAGTTTAAATCTTCGTTGGTGTAACCAAAGGCTTTTTGCATTTTACGTAACTGCGCCAACGGTGGCTGAGCGACTGAGGCCGTCGGCACTGGTAATTGGGCTAATTCTATTTTATTTTGAGTCAACCACTGACCATAGGGTTGAGCTGAGCTGACTTGTTGCTTAACTTCGTCATCACTGATGATCCGCCCTTGCTTAAGATCGGCAATAAAGATTTTGCCAGGTTGCAAGCGACCCTTTTCAACCACGGTTGATTGATCAACACACAATGCGCCCGTTTCCGAGCCCATGATTAACGTGCCATCTTGGGTTAACAAGTAACGTGAAGGTCGTAAACCATTACGGTCAAGCGTGGCTCCAATCACATTGCCATCGGTAAACGATAGTGATGCAGGGCCATCCCACGGCTCCATAATACAAGCATAGTACTCGTAGAATGCACGCTTGGTAGCATCCATATCTGCTTGTGTCTGCCATGCCTCTGGCACCATCATCATCATCACTTGAGCTAGCGAGCGGCCACTTAATACCAATAACTCAATCGCCATATCAAGATTGGCCGAGTCTGAGTTATCACTATTACAAACAGGGTTTAACATTTTTAATTCAGCGTCGCTGAAATTAACCGATGAAAATAGCGCTTCACGAGCGTTCATCCAATTAATGTTACCGCGTACGGTGTTAATTTCACCGTTGTGAGCGATATAGCGAAATGGCTGCGCCCGGCGCCATGCCGGAAAGGTATTAGTCGAGAAGCGCGAATGGAACATCGCCATGCCAGAAATAGTACGCTGGTCTTGCAAATCTAGATAATATTGACGAACTTGCGCAGTGGTAAATTGCCCTTTGTAGACAATCTTAGTCGATGACATCGACGTAACATAAAACTCATCACGCTCTTTTGCGATAGTGGCATTAATGGTATGCGAGGTGTATTTACGCAATACAAATAATTTACGCTCAAACTCTTGCGCCGACAAATCGGCTGGTTTAGCAATAAATACTTGCTCAATATTTGGCTCAGTCTCTAGTGAAGCCGCACCCAGCATCGAGTTATCACCAGGAACACTACGGTAACCCAGCAGGGATAACCCTAACTCACTAATATTTTTGTTTAATATTTTTCGACAAGCTTCGCCCTGCTCAACTTGCTGCGGGAAAAATATCATCCCAACACCATATTCTCCGGCAGAAGGTATGGTAAAACCAAGTTTCTCAGTTTCTTGGGACAATAAGTCATGGGGGATCTGAATCAGAATACCTGCGCCATCACCACTTTTAACATCAAAGCCAGTGCCGCCACGATGCTCCATACAGCTCAACATGGTGAGTGCATTTTTAATAATCTCGTGGGATTTTTTACCTTTAAGGTTGGCGACAAAACCGATACCACAACTGTCATGTTCGAACTCGGCGCGGTACAGGCCTTGAGATTTCTTGCTCATATCATTCATTGCTAATTCCTATATCATCAAACTAATTGCTATTAGCCAATTCCAACCTGCTAATTTAAGCCATTTATTTTCAATGCATTAAGTACAAACAACTGATCCATCAGAATAGAATTTAGAATTTCGCAGACAATAAACACCAAACTTCTACTGAGTTTTTTAAGGCGTTACGTCATTAACAAAAATCATCAACTTAAGCAGCCAATCAAATTACCCAGAAAACATGATTGAGTCAATCAATTTATGAATATATATGCAAGTATCTGAATATATAGCAACACACCGACATCACAAAAAATTAACACAAATATAAAAAACGCAACAACCAAGCCGGGAGCAACCATGGGGCGCGAAGTAATGTTAAGTAAAGGTTAAACTTTATTTATCACCTTACGTAAGCGTAAACACTTACCTGCATAACAATTCACAGCGCGCCAATTCACTGACTTTCAAATGGCTATTGATTGATTGATTTATATCAATGTTAAAACTTATACATCGGTTGCATAATTAATAATTGCTTTAGAAATGAGGTCTACTAATGAAGAGAATTCTCAGTAATTATTCCGTAAAACAAAGTTAATCTTAATTTTGTCCCTACCAATGCTACTAATTATTATTTTTAGTATTGTTACTTTAATCCAAAACATCAAAGCCTTTGACTCAAGTGGCCATGTTGCCGAATTAACTTCAGTAGGAATTTCGGCCAGTAAACTGGTCCATGAATTACAAAAAGAGCGTGGATTAACGGCAGGCTATCTCGGTTCAAATGGCACCAAGATTCTTAATCAGCTAAAACAACAACGTCAAGTTACTGATGCTGCATTAGTTGATTACAAAATAAGCATTGCCAATTATCCAGCAGATTATAAAAATGCCAACTTTATTAGTAAAACATCTCAGATAGCTAATTCTTTAAATCTGTTAGCTCAGCGGCGTCTACAAATATCCAGTTTAGAGATTTCACTCAATGATGCATTAAGCTATTACACCTCTCAAAACTCAATTATGCTCAATTTTTTTGAACTTATTATCAAAGCTGGTAATTCTCTTGATATTGTAAATAGAGCCGCCGCCTACGTTTATTTTTTACAAAGTAAAGAACGTAGTGGGGTTGAACGAGCGGTGATCAGTGCCGTATTTGCCCAAGACAAATTCACTGGCAATATAAAGTTTCGTTTTATCACATTGCTGAGTGAACAAAATATTTACCTGAAAAATTTCACCAACTTCGCACGTAAAGAACAAAAAGCGTTATACAACAGTACGGTTAAAGGCCCTGCGATTGATAAAGTTGATCAATTCAGGCAATTAGTGTTATCTAAAGATAGTGGCTTTGGGGTCGAACCAGCACTATGGTTTAAGATGGCAACCGAGCGGATTAATTTACTAAAAATAGTTGAAGATAAGCTAGCTCAGGATTTGCAACAGACAGCATTAAATGATCACAGTTTGGCTCAAAAACATTTAATTGAGCTGGTGATTGGATGTCTGGTTACCTTTGCAGTATCGATCTATCTGGCCTCCGTCATTATCAATAGCATTATCAATCAATTATCAAATTTGAATAATGCAATGGTTAATATTGAAAAAAATGCTGACTTAACGGTTAGAGCAGAGCAACAAAGCGAAGATGAGCTTGGCCTCGTCGCCCTTTCTTTTAACAATATGCTCAATAATCTTTTATTACTAGTCACCAGCGTACGAAGTGCTACAGGACAGCTCACCGATTCAATTAGTTGTGTGCAAAGTGAGTCCGATACCGTTAGATCTGAAATAAATAATGGTATGCAGCAAATTGAAATGGTTGCCACAGCGGTCAACGAAATGGAATCGTCAATTGCCGATGTCGCAAGAAACTCTTTAGAAGCATCAACCTTAACCAAAGATTCAACTCAATCGGTGGTGCAAGGCAAAGCCTTAGCACAAGACGCCCAAAATGCGATGGCAGCACTGGTCGAAAAAATCAATCAATCGATGGACGTTATTTCTAATCTCGCACGCGATAGCGAACAAATTGGTTCGGTGCTTGACGTGATCAAAGGCGTGGCAGAACAAACAAACCTGCTAGCCCTTAACGCTGCGATAGAGGCAGCACGAGCTGGTGAGCAAGGCCGTGGGTTTGCTGTGGTGGCTGATGAGGTGAGAAATTTAGCAAAACAAACTCAAGATTCAACTCAACAAATCAATGCCGTGATTGAAAAGCTCCAAAATGACACCTGTAATGCGGTAGTTATTATGGAAGAGAGTCAAAAATACGCATTAAGTGTGGTTGAAGAGTTTGGTCAAGTCACTCAATTATTTGAAATGATTTCTGACCAGTCGATTAAAATTAATGAAATGAATACTCACACCGCGGTAGCAACAGAGCAGCAGCACAATACGGTTAATGAAATAAATCGTAACGTGTCAGATATTCAGGCGAGTTACCAACAAAGTTCAATCAGTGTCGAAAACCTCAATCTTGCTAATAATAGCTTGAAACTAGTTGCCGATGACATGAATACTAATATTGGTCACTTTAAAGTTTAGTCAACCAGGTAGCCGACATAGGTCGGCTACCATAAAACTAGTCCAAACCTTGCGTGATAAGATGCCAGCACAAAGGATAATGGCACAACTCGACACAAAAGAGGATATTGACGTTGATGAAAAACGCTAACTCTC
>JABSRS010000173.1 GCA_013214885.1 Gammaproteobacteria bacterium | reverse complement strand
AATGGCGCAGAAATGCTGCACGTTATCGACAGCTCGATGAGTTGGCGAAACGGTTGAAGAAGCTTGAACTGAAGCTTAAAGATTAAGTATATTGGCGGTGTATTAAAGCCGCTAATAATCAATACAGGAATTGAATTGTGTCTAACGAATTAACACCACTCGAAATTAACGAAATTATGGATTTGTTGCCGCATCGTTATCCGTTTTTACTGATCGATAAAGTTATCGATTATAATGTCGGAAAAAATTTGCACGCGGTTAAAAATGTGACAATCAATGAACCATTTTTCCAAGGTCACTTCCCAAACAAACCGATTATGCCAGGGGTTTTAATTCTTGAAGCGATGGCTCAGGCAACTGGGGTGCTTGGATTCAAAACTACCGAGAAGCAACCCGATACGCTTTATTATTTTGCCGCTATTGATAATGCACGTTTTAAACAGCCAGTAGTGCCTGGTGATGTATTACATATCCATGTCGAGTTACTAAAAGAGCGCCGTGGTATTGGCAAGTTTTCCTGTGAAGCCTTTGTCGAAGGTAAGCTGGTATGTAGTGCCGAAATTATGTGTGCTAGAAAGGACTAAACAGTGATTGATCCTCAAGCATTTATTCATCCAACTGCCGTTATTGGTAAGAATGTTAGCATAGGGCCTTGGAGCTACATCGGCAGCGATGTTGTCATAGGTGACGACTGCATTATTGAATCTCACGTGGTTGTTAAAGGGCCATCGACCATCGGCAGTGGCAACCATTTTTTCCAGTTTTCATCGATTGGCGAACAGTGCCAAGATAAAAAATATGCTGGTGAACATACCCAGCTAATCATGGGTGACAACAATGTTGTTCGTGAAGGCGTAACGATTCATCGTGGCACTATTCAAGATCAGGGCATCACCCGCATTGGCAGTAATAATTTACTGATGGCTAATGCCCATGTTGCTCACGATTGTGTGATTGGTGATAACTGTATTTTAGCCAATAGCGTGAATTTGGCCGGTCATGTTTGGGTCGATGATTTTGCCATTATTGGTGGCATGACGGGGGTTCATCAATTTGTAAAAATTGGTGCTCATTGCTTCGTTGGCGCAACCTCGTATGTTAATCAAGATGTTCCTCCCTATATTATCTGTTCGGGGCAGCCTTGTGCGCCGCGTGGCATTAATATTGAAGGCTTAAAGCGCCGTGGCTATGAGAAGCCTGAAATCATGGCGATACGCCGTGCTTTTAAAACGCTTTATAAGCAGAATTTACCATTGAAAGAAGCACTAATACAACTAAGTGAATCTGAATTTACAGGAGTCACTGTGATGGCCGATTTCATTAATCAGTCAGACCGTGGCATTATCCGCTAAAATATTTAATTGAGGGATATCCATTGGAGCAGTCCAAATCTTCTGATCAGATTAATTTAACCCCGATCCGAGTAGGTATTGTCGCTGGAGAAATCTCTGGCGATATCTTAGGGTGTGACTTTATTATCGCGATAAAAAAACGCTATCCAAATGCTACCTTTGAAGGTATCGCTGGACCCTTAATGATGGCACAAGGCGCGACCAGCCTATTTGATATGGAAGAGCTTTCCGTGATGGGTTTGGTTGAGGTTTTTTCACGCCTGCGACGCTTACTTAAGATCAAAAAACAAATCGTAGCGCATTTCATTACCAACCCACCTGATATTTTTATTGGCATCGATGCCCCAGATTTTAATCTGCGGGTCGAATTACCACTAAAGCAGGCAGGGATAAAAACAGTCCATTATGTCAGCCCCTCTATTTGGGCATGGCGCCAAAAACGTATTTTCAACGTCGCCAAAGCCACTGATTTGGTGCTGGCTTTATTACCGTTTGAAAAAGCTTTTTACGACAAATATGATATTCCCTGCACCTTTATCGGCCATACATTAGCTGACCAGATCCCGCTTGAAAATCCAAAGGATCTCGCCAGAGCCGCACTTAATATTGATCCCAAAGGACAATTGAAATTTATTGTACCCTTGGTTAATGAGGCAAGAAAGCAGCAGTTCTTAGAAATAAAACAGCAAGTTGCATCGGATCTGGATTGTATTTTAGTCGACGGCAGATCAAGAGAGGTGATGGCGGCAAGCGATGCCATATTAATGGCCTCTGGTACGGCGGCACTGGAAGGGCTATTAGTTAATCGACCAATGGTGGTTGCTTACAAAGTTAATTGGTTAACTTATCGGTTATTTAAACCCTTAATCAAGGTCGATTACTTTTCATTACCGAACTTACTCGCTGGTGAAAAAATAGTGACAGAGTTAATTCAGTATGACATCACGACTGAAAACATCGTTAATGAAGTTAAATTGATACTAGGTGATAGCAGCGCAATGACTGAGAAGTTTAAGACACTTCATCAAGTGCTTAAATGTAATGCTAGCGAACGCGCGGCCGATGCGGTCTTAGCACTTATAAAACACTAATTTAGAAAAGGGCCAATCATGCCAACCGAACCAGAATTTATATTTCCAAACCTGATTGTTGCAGGTGTTGATGAAGTAGGACGTGGGCCTTTAGTTGGTGATGTCGTCACTGCTGCTGTTATCCTTGATCCAAGCAAGCCGATCGCAGGGTTAGCCGATTCAAAAAAATTAAGTGACAAAAAGCGTGAAGTCCTGTTCGATTTGATCGTTGAAAATTCGCTTAGTTTTGCTGTTGGGCGCGCCAGCCCTCAAGAGATAGACGAGCTTAATATATTACATGCCACTATGTTGGCTATGCAGCGCGCTGTTGCTGGTTTGTCTGTGGTGCCACAACATGTATTAATCGACGGTAATCGTTGTCCACAGTTGCCTATGAGCTCGCAAGCGATTGTTAAAGGTGATGCTAGGGTTGAAGAAATTAGTGCTGCCTCAATTATTGCTAAAGTCACCCGCGATCGTGAAATGGTCGAGCTTGACCGTCAATATCCACAATATGGATTTGCAGGACACAAGGGTTACCCGACCAAACTTCATTTTGAAATGTTGCAACTTCACGGTGCGACGCCGCTTCATCGTAAAAGCTTTAAACCCGTCAAAAAAGTGTTAGGGCTTCTGTAGCCTGAGTATTAAATAATAGTTTCGACAGCGACAAAATAGAACAAAGGATATTGTGTGATAGAGCCAAAATTCATTCATTTACGGGTACATTCTGATTATTCGATGGCCGATGGAGTTGCCAAAGTTGGCAAGCTAGTCGGCAAGGTAGCCGAACAAGGAATGCCAGCTCTTGCGATCACTGATCTGGTTAATTTTTGTGGCTTAGTTAAATATTATCGCGCTGCTCATGGCAGTGGCGTCAAAGCGATTATCGGTGCGGCTATGTGGGTCGTCAGCGATGAATTTGGCGAAGCCCCGTGGCGTATTACGATCTTATGTGCCGATAATGCCGGTTACAAAAATCTCACCCTACTGATCTCTAAAGCTTACCTGCGCGGTAAATTATTCCATAAACCGGTGATCGACAAAGACTGGTTAATTGAATATGCCCAAGGACTGATTATCCTATCAGGTGGGCGTGAAGGTGATGTCGGCATGGCATTGCTCAAGGGTAATGAGGAATTGGCTCGTCAGTGTCTTGAATTTTATCAGCAATATTTTCCTGATAGCTATTATCTTGAATTACTGCGCACTGGCCGAGAAGACGAAGAGCGTTATCTCCATTTAGCCGTGCAGCTAGCCAGCGCTACTGAGATCCCAGTCGTAGCGACTAATGAAGTAGTCTTCTTAATTACCGAAGATTTTGACGCCCATGAAGTGCGAGTGGCGATTCATGATGGCTTTGGCTTGTCGGATCCTCGGCGTCCAAAGCGTTACTCCGAACAGCAATACTTGCGCAGCGAACAAGAAATGTGCGAGCTATTTAGTGACATTCCATCGGCATTGGCCAATAGTGTCGAAATAGCCAAACGCTGTAATGCGACTATGGTATTGGACCAAATTGTGTTGCCAGATTACCCAACTGGCGATTTAGAAATTGGCGACTTTTTAATTAAAGTTTCAATTGATGGCTTAGAAGATCGGCTTAATTTTTTGTTTCCCGATCCCGTTGAGCGTGAAAAACAACGCCCAGCCTATGAAGAGCGGCTCCATATTGAACTTGGGGTAATCAACACTATGGGATTCCCTGGTTACTTTCTGATCGTAATGGAATTTATCCAGTGGAGTAAGGATAACGACGTACCAGTTGGCCCTGGGCGTGGTTCTGGTGCTGGTTCACTTGTGGCGTATGCGCTTAAGATCACCGATCTGGACCCTCTCGAATACGATTTATTGTTTGAGCGATTCCTTAACCCCGAACGTGTATCAATGCCCGATTTCGACGTCGATTTCTGTATGGAAGGACGCGATAAGGTTATCGACCATGTCGCCCAGCTTTATGGGCGTGACGCGGTTTCGCAGATTATCACCTTTGGTACCATGGCCGCTAAAGCGGTGGTGCGAGATGTTGGACGAGTGATGGGGCATCCCTATGGCTTTGTTGAACGTATCACCAAGCTTATTCCCGCCGAACCAGGAATGAACCTGACTAAAGCGTGGGAGGTTGAACCGCAACTTGAACAGCTTTATCAAATTGACGATGACGTGCGTGAACTTATCGACATGGCACGGCGCCTTGAAGGTACTACGCGTAACGCAGGTAAGCACGCGGGTGGTGTAGTTATCTCACCCACGACCATTACCGATTTTGCGCCGCTTTATTGTGATGATGAAGGCAAAAACCCAGTTACTCAGTTTGATAAAAACGATGTTGAAACCGCTGGGCTGGTAAAATTCGATTTCTTGGGACTGCGAACACTTACCATCATCAAGTGGGCACTTGACCCGCTGAATGAATCTCGAGCGAAAGAGGGGCTAGAACCTGTTCGAATCGAGTCAATTCCGCTCGAAGATCCCGAATGTTTCGCGATGCTAAAACGCAGTGAAACGACGGCGGTATTCCAGCTGGAATCTCGCGGCATGAAAGAACTGATCAGTCGACTGTTACCCGATAGTTTCGAAGATATTATCGCACTGGTAGCACTATTTCGACCTGGGCCGTTGCAATCGGGCATGGTAGATAACTTTATCAATCGTAAGCACGGTCGTGAGGAAGTCTCTTATCCTGATATTGAATGGCAGCATGAATCGTTAAAAGAAACGCTTGAGCCCACCTATGGCATCATCTTGTACCAAGAGCAGGTAATGCAAATCGCTCAGGTACTTTCGGGTTACACCCTTGGTGGTGCCGATATGTTACGTCGTGCCATGGGTAAGAAAAAACCCGAGGAAATGGCCAAGCAGCGTTCATCTTTTGAGGAAGGCGCAAGAAATAACGGTATCGATGGCGAATTGGCGATGAAAATCTTCGATTTGGTAGAGAAGTTTGCGGGTTACGGCTTTAACAAGTCTCACTCTGCGGCTTACGCGTTGGTATCGTATCAAACGTTGTGGATGAAGTGTCATCACGGGGCCTATTTCATGGCCGCGGTAATGTCTGCAGATATGGACAATACCGATAAAATAGTGACCTTGGTTGATGAATGTGAGCGAATGAAAATAACCCTTCATCCGCCTGATGTTAACTCTGGTCACTATAAATTTAGTGTTAACGAACAACTCGAAATAATTTACGGCATTGGCGCGATTAAAGGCGTTGGTGAAGGGCCTGTTGCAGCGATACTTGAAGCACGTAACGAAGGTGGACCCTTTAAAGATTTATTTGATTTTTGTGGTCGAGTCAATACCAAGAAAATCAATAAACGAATTTTTGAAAAGTTAATTAAAGCGGGTGCGCTCGATCGGCTTGGACCGCATCGTGCGTCATTAATGGCGTCACTACCCGAAGCCATCAAAGCCTCAGAGCAACACGCTAAAGATCGCGCGGTGGGTCAGCATGACTTATTTGGCCTATTGGCCAGCCACGACGATGAGGTCACGCACCAATTTACCGATGTACCACTATGGCCCGACAAAATTTGGCTTGAAGGCGAGCGAGAAACCCTCGGGTTATATTTAACGGGTCACCCGATTAATCAATATTTGGCAGAATTAAAGCATTACACCAAATGCCGATTAAAAGATGTGGTTCCTGGTGGTCGAGGTCAAATGATCAAAGTTGCAGGCTTGGTTATTGCGGCCCGAGTGATGATAACCAAGCGTGGTTCAAAAATGGGAATTTTGACCATTGACGACAAAAGTGGTCGTTTAGAAGTGATGATGTACAGCGAAGCGCTCGAAAAGCACCAAGATTTGCTCCAAAAGGACAAAATATTGGTTTTAGAGGGAGAGGTCAGCTTTGATGATTTTTCTGGGGGTAATAGAATGACCGCCAAAGAAGTTTATGATATCGCAACAGCTCGTGAACGATTTGCAACGGCACTTGATATAAAAGTGTCAGCAAATCAAATAAACAAAGATTTCTTTAAGCAGTTTACTCAGGCTCTTGAGCCATTTCAGTTCGGTGCGCTGCCAGTGAATATTTATTATTCACGTGTCGAGGCCACCGCCCAGCTGCAATTAGGGACGCAGTGGCGCGTAACACCGGACGACGAGTTGTTAGAAAATTTAAGAATTCTGCTTGGAAATAAGCAGGTTCGTATAAAATTTAACTAATTTAAGCTTATATTCAGCTACAATGATCTGAAATAGGCAGTTACAAACATTAAAGAGAAACACTAATGAGTCAAAATTTTTTAGAGTTTGAAAAACCAATTGCTGAGCTCCATGCTCAAATTGATGAGCTTCGTAACGTTAGCAGCAATAGCTCGTTAAACATCGATCTAGCGGATGAAATTGCTAATCTAGAAAAGAAAAGTGTCACCATGGCACAGAAGATCTTTTCTTCATTGGGTCCATGGCAAATCAGTCAACTAGCGCGTCACCCGCAACGTCCATATTCTTTTGACTATATTGACCGTATTTTTGAGGAATTTGATCAACTCCATGGTGATCGTGCTTTTGCCGATGACAAAGCTATTATTGGCGGCATTGCCCGCTTAGATGGTCAATCGGTGATGGTTATTGGTCATCAAAAAGGGCGTTCAACCCCTG
>JABSRS010000172.1:4089-7052 GCA_013214885.1 Gammaproteobacteria bacterium | reverse complement strand
ATAAAGTCATTGCTCACATTAATCCTAATATGCGACGAACTCATGGTGATTCTTTTGTTCATATTAGTCAGTTTGCCAGCTATTACGAACAAAGTGATGATTTACCCGATCATCCAATGGCTGCTCGTGACGAAGTGACCAATTTAATTGGGCAAAATGTGGCAGAACTGATCAAAGACCGTGATTGCCTGCAAATGGGAATTGGTGCTATTCCTGACGCCGTGTTGTCGTTCTTAGGCGATCGCCGTGATTTAGGGATCCATACCGAAATGTTTTCCGATGGCGTACTCGATTTAGTCGAAGCTGGTGCTATTAGCAATAAATACAAAAAAGTTCGCCCAGGTAAAATCGTCACGGGTTTTGCGCTTGGCAGTAAAAGGCTTTATGACTTTGTGGATGATAACCCCGAAGTGTGCTTTCTAGATATCGAAGTGGTTAATGATACATCGATGATTCGAAAAAATGACAATGTGGTCTCAATTAACTCGGCATTACAAGTGGATTTAACTGGCCAAATATGTGCTGATTCATTAGGCGCGACTATTTATTCAGGAGTCGGTGGCCAAATGGACTTTATTCGCGGAGCTGGTTTGTCTAAAGGCGGGCGTTCAATCATAGCACTCCCTTCAACGGCGGCAGGTGGTCGCTTATCTCGGATTGTTCCAGCATTAGCCGCTGCGAGTGGCGTGGTAACCACTCGTGCTCACGCTCATTACATTGCCACCGAGTACGGGGTGGTTAACCTTCGAGGAAAATCAATTAAAGAGCGGGCGATCGCACTGATTGAAATCGCCCATCCAAAATTCAGAGCAGAGCTTAAGGCACAGTTGGAACAGCTGTGGGGTTACAGTATCTAGCACCATAGCAAAAGCTAGTAACTTGATTGTTAGCTTTTGTTATCTTTTGAGTCATCGGGATTGACGTTAAAAAACGACTGTTGCATATCAGTCCACATCTTGATGTTTTTCTGGGCGATATCAGAGATGTTTTGCATGGGTGCTTGTGAGTTGCTGGTGAATAAATCTTGTTGGTTGGCAAAAGCAGACAGACTTTCTTCAAGGTATTGACCAAATACGCCTTGAGCAGTACCACCATAGAACTTAATCAGCTGTGCCAGCGTGTTGGCACTAAAAATTGGCTTACCGTGGGTTTCTTCTTCCATGATTATTTGCAATAAGATTGATCGAGTAAGATCTTCACTACTATTAGTATCAATGACTTTAAAATCAATACCAGCCATCACTAATTCTTTGACATTACTGAGGGTGATATAACAACTTTTATCAGTGTCGTAGAGACGACGATTTGGATATTTCTTTATAACCCTTGTCATAATAGACCTCAAACTTTTCAATAAGTTGTATCTTACCTTTGAAAAGTTAAAAGGTCTATTTATACTCGATTGCTGTTGTTAATACATGTGCTGGCCGCCATTAATCGCCAAGTTTGAACCCGTAATATAGCCCGAGTTTTCACCGGTTAAATAGCTTACTGCACTGCCAATTTCTTCAATGCTGCCCATTCTGCCAACTGGGATGCTGCTAATAATCTTCTGTTGAATATCCTCAGCTATTTTAGCGACCATTGGCGTTAATACGTAGCCAGGTGATACGGTATTTACCGTGATCCCTTTGCTGGCGACTTCATGGGCCAAAGCTTTGGTAAAACCGTGGATCCCCGATTTAGCTGCCGAGTAATTAGTTTGACCAAATTGACCTTTTTGAGCATTGACCGAAGAGATATTAACGATTCGACCAAAACGATTATCGATCATGTCGTTAATGACCAAGCGAGTAATATTAAATAAACTGTCAAGGTTGGCAGACATCACGTCGTCCCACTGATTTTTCTCCATTTTTTTAAACTGAGTATCGCGGGTGATACCAGCATTGTTGACTAAAATGCTGATATGAGAATTAATTTGTTCCTTGACGTTTTGGATGCAAATTTTACAAGAGTCAAAATCGGTAACATCGCCGTAGGCAACTCCAATCTTAAACCCTTTTTCAAGCTGGTTAGCTTGCCAAGCGAGTGCTTTATCGTGATTGCCACCACTGTTGTAGCCAGCGACCACGCGATAGCCACTAGTGACTAAACTTTGGCAAATGGCTGTTCCGATCCCACCTGTGCCACCAGTGACGAATGCTACTTTTTGACTCATTTTAATATTCCTTTATTTTATGATGATCTATCGTGCTGTTGCCAGCATAGTCCTTGTATATATAATCGCCTAAAAATCATTGGTAGTAAGCTAATAAGCTAGTTATTTACACAGTTAGCTTATTAATCATGCTATGGCAGAGCGTATATTGCAATCTTAGTTAGGTATTATTGTGAAAAATATCAATTTTAGATAGGTTAGTTGTACAATATAACCACAATCAATGGTTGATTTGTGAACTTGAAAGCGGGTAGTATGATTGTTTTGTTGCACTGCACAATATTGTGCAGTCATTCAAATAAATTGCGATTGCCATCGCTTGGGGAATAATTATGCTTTATCGAATACATCAATCATATATGGATGCCGTATCACCAATTAACCAAGCGATGGGCCAATTAAAAAGTTGGTGTGAACAGCCTTGGTCACCGATGCAATACAGTATTTGGGGCAAGACTATTGCCGCAAGTGCCGAGGTTATTGAGCGCTACACTAACTCTTATGACCGGCCAAAGTTTAATTTGGATTACGCCGACATCGGTGGTAACAAAATTGCGATTAAAGAAAAGATTGTGGTTGATAAGCCGTATTGTAAATTAGTCAATTTTGAACGCAACGGTGATTACAACCACCCTAAAGTATTGATTATCGCACCACTATCTGGTCATTACGCAACTTTGCTCCGTGGTACTGTTGAGCATTTCATTGGTGATCATGATGTTTATATTACTGATTGGGTTAATGCCCGAGAAGTGCCTTTAAGTGACGGTCAATTTTCGTTTGATGATTATGTCTCATATTT
>JABSRS010000172.1:0-4079 GCA_013214885.1 Gammaproteobacteria bacterium | reverse complement strand
CATTATCGCGGTGTGCCAGCCCACTGTCCCTACCATAGTGGCAGTGTCAGTGATGGCGCAAGATAATGCCAGCTATCAGCCTAAATCTATGTCATTACTCGGTGGCCCGATTGATACTCGGATCAGCCCAACCGATGTTAATAACTACGCGGTATCTAAAGAGCTTGAGTGGTTTGAAAATAATGTTATTTGTACCGTGCCTGATAATTTCGCAGGTGCTGGCCAAAAGGTCTATCCAGGATTTATCCAATTATCTGGCTTTTTAAGCATGAATCTAGAGAGCCATATCGATAAGCATTTTTCGTTCTTTGGCGATTTAGTCAAAGGCGATGGTGAAAATTCTCAAAACCATCGACAGTTTTATAATGAATATCTCGCAGTGATGGATATGCCAGCGCAGTATTATCTTGAAACAATTACCCGAGTATTTATTGAACATCAATTACCACGGGGATTGATAACCTATCGCGGCAAGTTAGTTGATAGCAGCGTCGTGACCAACGTCGCCTTAATGACTATTGAGGGCGAGAATGACGATATTACTGGGGCAGGGCAAACTGAAGCTGCCCAACAAATATTGTCGGGGATCCCAAGTGAGCACAAGCAGCATTATATCCAGCCAGATGTTGGCCATTATGGGGTGTTTAATGGTAAGCGTTTTCGTCAGAAAATTGGTCCAAAAATCAAACAGTTCATTGCTAAATACAATTAAAACAAGCGATATATACTTTAGCTAACGCCATCACCTTCGATGACGTTAGCTAACTTTATTTACTTCATATCATCGAGCGTTACTTTGACATAACGTCCTGGTGCTGGCTCAATGACTTGGTATTGGCTATTGCCATAAGCGGGAGCCGAGATCTTTTTACCCGCTCGTTTCTTTAACCAAGTCTGCCAATGAGGCCACCATGAACCGTCTTTTTTAGTTGCACTCTCCAACCAATTGTCAGCACCATTTTCTTGGTCACCATTGACCCAAAAGTGACGCTTGTTTTTGACGGGTGAATTAATCACCCCAGCCACGTGACCGCTGGCACCCAGGACAAATTCACAATTACCTGAGAAAGTTTCAACCCCCTTAAAAGTACTTTTCCATGGCGCGATATGATCGCCAATGGTTGAAAGGAAATAACAAGGTACGTCTATTTGCGACAGATCTATCGATTGTTGACAAAGAGTCACGCCATTAGGCTTAATAAAGTTGTTATTAAGATACATTTCATTAATGTAAAACTTATACATTTGGTAGGGTAGATTGGTCGAGTCACCGTTCCAGTATAAAATATCAAATGGCGCTGGTTGCTTGCCCTTTAAATAGTTATTAACGACATAAGACCAGATCAGATCGCGTGAGCGTAACATATTGAATGCTGTCGCTAATTGCCGACCACTGAGCACCCCGTCTGTTTTAGCCTGAGCGAGCAAAGGCTCAATCTGTTGTTGATCGATAAAGACTGATATTTCACCCGGCTGCTCAAAATCGAGCAGGGTGGTTAAGAATGTCGCACTGTTGACCGACTTATCTTTGCGGCCCTTTAATACGGCAAGCGCACTGGCTAGCAACGTTCCGCCAACGCACCAAGATACGGTATTAATGTTTGGGGTGTCGGTGATGTCCTTGACGATATTTATTGCATTAATCACGCCTAGGTCAACATAATCATCCCAACTCAGTTCACCTTGCTCTTTGGTCGGATTAGCCCATGAAATCAAAAAGGTATTTTGACCCTGATCGACGCAGTACTTAACAAATGAATTGTCAGGTTGCAGATCAAGAATGTAATACTTATTAATACAAGGTGGGACGATCAACGTTGGTTTGGCAAACACTTCATCTTGTTGTGGCTTGTAATGAATTAATTGGAATAACTCATTTTCAAATACCACGGCACCTTCGGTTATCGCCAGATTTTCGCCCAGGGTGAAAGCGCTTTCGTCGGTCATACTAATACGACCCTTCTCGATATCGGCCATTAAGTTTTTGAGCCCATCAACCAGACTTTGACCATTGGTTGCTACCGCTTGTTGGATAACCTCTGGGTTGGTCATGGCAAAGTTATCAGGTGACATCGCCTGGGTATATTGATTGGTGTAGAACTCTAATTTTGCTTTTTCGTGCGTGTCGAGTTGTGCTTGTGATGCCATCTCATTTAATACATTGGAAGTAATCAAGTATGACTTTTTGACGTATTCAAAAATTTGCTGCTGAAACTGTTGGCAATCAACATCTGGTGTTTGAGGTGTCTTAGCTTGGGTATTTCCTAGTAGCTGGTTCCACACATTGAGCTGTTGTTGCTGAAAATTGGCGATGGTGTTGACCCACTCATTAGGATCATTTAGTGATTGCTGGGTCAGCTGTGCCCATTGTTGATTAAAATTAGTGAAATCTGGTTGGCTTTGCTCGTTAGTCAAAGCTGCAAGCATCTTGGTTGTTTGGGTATTGAGATAATTAAAAAATTCAACATTAGGATCTTTACTGTCCATTAATCCAACTCCATTTTATTGATTAGTCTATTTCTTTAAATATTAGGGTGTTTTAAAACTATTATTTAAACTAGGTATTTTTAAATATTAAGCGTCCGTTGTACCTTTACTTAGTGCTTCTTTGACTGCCGGTTGTTGCTTTATATTTAGTGGTTTTGGCTAAATAATTGGTTTTTTTACTGCCGCTGGCTTACTCGTTACTTTTACTGGGGTTTTAATCGCAGTCTTAACCGCTGGCTGGGCAGTTGATTTAACGGTTGTCTTTGCTGTTGTCTTAGCGATGGCCTTAGCGATGGGCTTAGCTGTAGTTTGTACCGCAGTTTTTGCCGCCGTTTTTTTAGCGGGCTTTGCTAGCGACTTAACTGGTGGTGACGTTTTTGTTGTCGTGGTGCTGCTCATAGTTCTTTTAGCTACTTTTGCTGGATGTACTTTTGCTGGATGTACTTTTGCTGGATGTGCTGTGGTCTGAGCAGGTGTTGCGGTGCCTGCATCAGGAGTAAATTGGGTCGTTAGCATCGATTGATATGCTTGGGTCGCTTTGGTTAAATCAGCGGTAATGGCAGTACTTAACTGGCTCGCTTGAGTTTGATATTGACCGACATGTTGTTGGGTCATTTCAATGGCGCTTGGAATATCAGTCACCGACATCAGCTTCTTACTATGATCAGAAAATTGGCTTAGACCCTGTTTAAAAAAAGCGTTTTGAGTGTCAAATAAATCTTTCAATAACGTGCTGGTGATATTACTGGCATTAACCAGTGGGTTAAATAATTGTTGGTTCGAATTTTGTTTGTCAGCTGTCATGGTTAGTCCTTTATCAATCGAGTTTATGGTGCGGTGCAACATAGATATTAATTGATGATGATTTTTTAATCAACAAAAAGGTTGATATGTAGCCATATTGGACTAATTAATAATGTTGTAACTGCGAACGATTGCAAATATTTAGTTTTTCAAATATTCGATACAAATGATTTGAAACGGTTGATGGTGCAAGGTTAAGTGCCTTAGCAACCTGTTTTGCACTCTGTCCTTGTTTTATTAGGCTCATCACCTGATGCTCGCGTTGGCTTAACGTATCTAGAGAACAGGTTAACCAAATATCAATAATAATGAGTTGATTAAATTTGGTGAGTTTAATGGTTAATTTCTCGGGCAACATAATCGGCTGGTCAAACGGGAGTTGTTGAACTTCAAATGGTAATTTAGGCCAATTGGTTAGACTAAAACACTGATCAACCAAATCTAAAAACGGCGGCTGAACTTGATGGAAAACACCATCGTGATCAACAATGGCTCGGAAGCTGTTACTGGACAGACTTTGTTTTAGCACTAGGCTCCAGCTGTGATTAGCGGCGTTTAACAGATGAAATAATATTCTATTTTGAGTTTGCTTTTCTGCCTGATTAAAAGGACAGTCGCGGTTAAATCGATAGAGTGTTAATAAGGTGAAAATACCGCTGCGCTGGTCAAGGTGAAGTGAGGCTAAGATCCGTTCTATACCGTGAGGTTTGAAACAATCACGATACAAATCTGACTGATAAAAAATATCGTGATCAAGCAGATCTGACATATCAATAGCCTGACCAAGC
>JABSRS010000171.1 GCA_013214885.1 Gammaproteobacteria bacterium | reverse complement strand
TGCAACTTAAACGCGATTTCTTCGACCTGTTTGCGGGTGGTGCAATAAATTATGCCCGAATTGTCCTGCTGGCTCTTAAGGTACTCCTGAAGCTGGGCAAAAGGTTTGTACTTTTCGTACAGGGTGTAACGAATATTAGGCCGATCAAAGCTGGCTTGATGATAGTGATGATTTTGTAAGTTTAATCGGGTAACAATTTCGCCTCGAGTCGCTTCATCGGCGGTCGCCGTTAGCGCCATAATTGGTGCTTGGGGTAATATCGCTTTAATTTGGCCTAAACTGGCGTATTCAGGTCTAAAGTCATGACCCCATTGCGAAATACAATGAGCTTCATCGACCGCGATTAATGAAATTTGTAATTGTTGAATCCGCTCTAAAAAACTCGGTTGCATTAAGCGCTCTGGCGCGACATAAATTAATTTAATTTCGCCCCATTGCATCGCATTAAGGATCGCCATTGACTCTTCGCGGCTCTGGCTTGAATTAAGATACGCAGCGTTAATACCATTAGCCTGTAAGCTGTCGACTTGATCTTTCATTAAGGAGATTAATGGCGACACCACAATCGTTAGTCCAGGCATTAATAATGCGGGGATTTGGAAACATAACGATTTACCGCCACCTGTTGGCATAATCACTAAACAATCTTGATTGGCCATCGCACGGTTAATTATTTCTAATTGACCATCACGGAACTCACTATAACCAAATACTTGGCTGAGGATTTGTTGAGGAGATGTTTGCTCTGGATTCACAGGTGGTGTTGCCTTTTTTAATGAGGACTATAGTTTAAATCAGAGTGAGGGAGTTGTCTCATTAAAATGCTTGTTTAAATTATTCGTATTAATTAGACTGAAATATCTTAAATTTTCATTATAAGGAACGTAACAATGTCTCAAACGCTATGCACAGACGATGTCAGGGCAATGATTGCTGAGTTTTTTGGTCAGCAAATGCCATTTCATCACCTCATTGGTTTGGAGATTGTTCACTATAATAAAGATTCAGTCGAATTACGGATCGAGATGAAACCTGCTCTCGTTGGTAACACGGTGCATGGAATTTTGCATGGCGGGGTTACCGCGACCATGCTTGATGTTGCTGGTGGCATGATTGTCTTTGCTGAGGTGCTTGAAAATATGGCTGAAGTCACTCAGGAGTCAGTGTTTAAGCGATTACAAAATCTCGGCACTATCGACCTGAGAATTGATTATTTGCGCCCTGGGCGTGGCACCGAATTTATTGCCACCGCCACAGTCATACGCGCAGGAAATAAAGTGGCGGTTGCTCGAATGGAACTCCATAACGAGCAAGGCGACCACATTGCTTTTGGCACTGGCACGTATATGGTGGGTTAGTCCTCGCCAATATTCTGTTTTGATTGGATAAAGCTGGTAACAAGCGCGGCATAAGCCTGGCCAACATCGCTGATCCCTGCTTCGATTCCAGCAGGGTGTTGAATCGGTGCCCCTTCGGCTAAATGTAAATAGCAACTATTAGGTAACTTGGCCATTTGATCGATGTAAAACTCGGCATCGCATAACGAGACCCCACAATTGGTGTAGGCACTTGCAGGCATAAATGAAATGCTATCAAGGTCGAGCTCTATCCCAATCGGGGCACAACTATCGCCTAAATAACAACTAGCTATCTTTAGGGCTTGTTCGAATGATAATTCGCGGCGGCTCCAAATTTGCTGGTAACTAATAAACGGAAAGTGTTTTTCGTTTAATCCTGCAATATTAGCCGCGGAGTTTTTTAATTCGTGCATCCCCAATGAAAAGTAATGCGATAAATAGCCTTGATCGGCCGCATAATTAAAACCGTTACCACTATGGCGTCCCTCTAACGCTCTGAAATCAGTATGAGGATCTAGATTTACTGCCGCGATGCCACGGCCTTTAGCAGCGCTGACGCCTTTTAATATCGGGTAAGCATTGTTATGACCACCACCAATCACTATTGGTGTTAGGTCGTGCAACACTATTTGCTCAATCACCTTGCTAACGCGTTGATCTAATTGTTCAACAAGTTGGCGTATCTGCGATAGGTCAGATTGGTTACTAAGGTCTAAATTAAGGCTTTTCTGTTGTAAATCCTCGCATTTGATATGACCCAATAATGCGATTTCCTCGCCTTTGATAAAACCATTCTGTTGCAGGTTACAAAAACGCGATAAAAACGCATCCCAGCCAGTATCGGCACCACCACGGCCTAAATTGGCACGCGGGCCAATATCTTCAGGGATCCCGAGCAACACAAACTTTGCCCCTTGCTGCTGAAAATGCGCGAGGTTTAGTTCAAGATCACTGCTATCGGATAGTTGCAGCTGTTGAGCTAGGCGGATTTCGCCATCACGAGAGGTAATATGGTTGGTGAGATATCGACTATCGGCGTAATGTAAAAAATTCATTAAGAGCTCTGGCAATTGGGAGTTACCAATATTTTATACACGCTAGTGCCAAGACATCAATCATTTTGTCTTGGCACTGGTATCTATATTGGTTATGTTGAGCTTTGCGGAGCTAGGCAAATAATTGATTGAAAGTGTAGGTATTTGATAAAGCAAGCTTGAGCAGCATGTTCTTACACGGGTGTAAGTTATTAGGACAATGCAGGAGCAATTGTCGAGATGCTGCTCCAGAGTCCCGAACGAAGGCAGAACCGTAATGCTAGTGGCATTAGGAAGTCCGCCGAAGTAGTGATGGGTTCACGGCGACTTGCTGTTCTAATGGCAACACTTTTGTACAACATAGTCATCTGCATTGGTTTGCTAGGATCAATTATTCAAGGTCTAGTGGCTCTGGTGATAAAATAATCCCCGTTGAGTCTGCATAGACATGATCTTCAGTTAAAAAAGTGACGCCACCAAAATTAATCGGCACATCAAGCTCACCATCGGTATTCGTACTGGCAAGCACCGGAATAGAAGCGAGTGCTTGAATGCCTAATTCAATTTCATCGATTAAATCGACATCGCGAATACAACCATAAACAATAATCCCTTCCCAATCATTTTCTAAGGCAAGTTCGGCCAGCTCGATATTAACCAAGGCACGGCGCAATGAGCCACCACCGTCAATCACTAACACTTTGCCTTCACCATGACGTTGTAAAACATCTCTAATTTGGCCATTGGCTTCATGACATTTTATCGTAACTACTTCCCCACCAAACGAATTGCGACCGCCAAAATTGGCAAACATTGGCTCGACAACATCAACGCTGTCGAGATAAATATCACATAGTTCAGATGTATTATATTGCATGGCATAACTCCAGAGTTGGAAGTGATTAATCTCTTTAAATAGTAGCTTAAGTATCGAATAAGTGAAGTGTTATTTTCATTGATGTAGCGCACACTTAAACGTTTTTTTTTGAACTGTTTCTCATAAAGCAGCTTGCAAAGTCGTCTCTACGTCAGGCTTTGTTACACTAAAGTTAAATTTCTTATAGGAAGCAGTAATGGAAGCAATGAATTGGGTCGAATGGTTTGGTTTAGCAGCCTCGGTTGTGGTGGCGTATTCACTGATGTTGAAAGATATGCTGAAACTGCGGATTTGGAATCTTATTGGTGCTGCAATGTTTGTGGTTTATGGCGGGCTGATTGGCGCTTTACCTGTATGGGTACTCAACGCCTTTATCGTCATTGCCGATCTTTATTACATCGTAAAAATTGTTAAAAATTCAGACGAAAACACCCAAGCTAGCAATAGCTTACCGTAATATCGAGTGGATTGACCCGTAACATCTTAGCTATCTTGAGCCGATTAAGGTAGCTAACCCAAAGCTTATCTTGGTTTTTAGCTAATTGGTAAAGATCGTCCCAACTAAAATAACCACTATCATGACCGTCGTTAAACTGTAAACGAACTCCTTGATCACTTGCTTGCTCTAAAGTCTCCAGCTTTACAAAAGCCTTATCCGTTACCAACAAGGGTAACTTATCAACATTCTTAACTGCGGGCGAATTCACTCGAAGCATCTCTAATGAGATCATCTCGCTAAAGCCATTAGAAAAAAACAACTCAACTAACGAGCTACTATGATGGATTTTTGCTTGGTTTACGGCTAACAAGTAATACATTCCTTTGAGTTAAATCAAGTTAGTGATCATAAATGAATTCTATTGCGGCGCGTTGATCTATGTCAATTGACATTAGTCGTAGGTGGTTGGTTTTTCAGAGAGTTTATTGGGTGATTGTTTGAAAATCGTTATATCAAAGTGACCAAGTAACTTTAGCGGAAATTTTATTGGCGCTAGCTGAACCTTTTTGAATCCTGTAGCGTTATAACAAAGGACCAATCAAAACAGGAGATAGTTGGTGCATCGAGCCCAGATTGAACTGCTAGTGATCGAATCTCAAATTGGCAATATGGCTGCTTTTGAACAGCTATGTCGCTATTTTCATCCGCGGTTACTAAGGTTTGCTTTTAAGATCTGCCACAGTGAAGAAATGGCGCATGATGCGGTCCAAAATGCCTGGTTAGCGATCAATAAATCACTGGCACGGGTTAAGGATCCGCGGGCATTTAATAGCTGGGTCTATCAAGCGACTCGGTGGCAGGTTTTGGATTTACTACGCGCCCAACAGCGTGATGAACAATGGCGGGTGCAAGATGATGTTGAGGCGATAGCACCAGAGCAAGCTGATAGCGATAGTGTGTTGCTCGGCGCGATCAATATGTTGCCAACCATTGACCGCGAGGTCGTTCATTTGTTTTATCTGGAACAAATGACGATTCAAGAAATTAGCCTAGTGTTAGAGATACCTGACGGCACGGTTAAATCGCGTTTAAATCGGGCCAGAAATTCGTTACGAGACAAATTAACAGGAGCAGATTATGAATATAGATCAACAAATAAAACAAGAGCTTGAGCAAGAAGCAAAGCAGTTGGATGTTATTTTAGCCCACGAACCTGGTATTTTTAAGATGTTAGGACGGGCTTATCAAGGTGCTTTAGGTGGTTGGATGATATTAGTGACTATTTTGTCCTTGGTGGTTTTTATGGTTTTTGCGTGGGCTGGTTACGAGTTTTTTATTACCGAGGGAGTACTGATTGAATATAAATTATACTGGGGCTTCGTGATGTTGTTAGCGGTGCTGATGCTGATAGCGATGAAAATGTGGATTTTTATGGAAATGAATCGACAATCGACCAATCGAGAAATAAAACGGCTGGAACTGATGGTTGAAAGACTGGTGACTCAATTAGAAAAGTAGCGACTTAGCAGACTAAGTCGCTACTGTTGGTGATTACAAAATAAAGCGACTTAAGTCTTCATTTTCAATTAGTTCACCAAGGTGCTTGTTAACAAATTCGGCATCAACCACGACGTGATCGCCACTACGGTCAGAAGCGTTATACGATACTTCTTCCATTAGTTTTTCAAGGACAGTATGGAGACGACGGGCACCAATGTTTTCAGTGCGCTCGTTGACCTGCCATGCTGCTTGAGCAATCCGTTCAATACCATCTGTGGTGAACTCAACCGTAACACCTTCGGTCGCTAGTAACGCTCGATGCTGCTCGGTTAGCGAAGCGTTTGGCTCGGTTAAAATACGAATAAAATCATTGCTCGTTAGGGCACTTAGTTCAACTCGAATTGGCAAGCGACCTTGTAATTCAGGGATTAGATCTGATGGTTTAGATACTTGGAAAGCCCCTGAGGTAATAAACAAGATGTGGTCGGTTTTAATCATGCCATGCTTGGTTGAAACTGTGCAGCCCTCGATTAATGGTAATAAGTCACGCTGAACACCTTCACGCGAAACATCAGGGCCGGTCGACTCGCCACGCCGACAAATTTTGTCAATTTCATCGATAAAGACAATGCCATGTTGCTCGGCCATTTCGATGGCTAGCTCTTTGATGTCTTCAGGATTAACTAACTTGGCAGCTTCTTCTTCTTCAACTAACTTCAGCGCATCTTTAATTTTTAATTTGCGCTTTTTAGCGGGAGCGTTGGTCATGTTTTGGAACATGCCCTGAAGCTGGTTAGTCATTTCTTCCATGCCAGGAGGAGCCATGATTTCAACGCCAACTTGAGGGGCCGCAATATCTAGCTCAATTTCTTTATCGTCAAGTTCGCCTTCACGTAACTTTTTACGGAAAATTTGACGGGTCTTGCTATCGGTGCTTGGAGTGTCATCATCGAAACCAGTTTTCGCTGGTGGTAATAAGGCATCTAAAATACGCTCTTCAGCGGCTTCAGCGGCAGCAAACTTCACTTTCTTCATTTGCTGTTCACGCGTAATTTTTAGCGCGACATCAGCGAGATCACGAATGATTTGCTCAACTTCTTTACCAACATAACCGACTTCGGTGAACTTGGTTGCTTCAACCTTAATAAATGGCGCGTTAGCTAACTTAGCTAAGCGACGGGCGATTTCTGTTTTACCAACACCTGTTGGGCCGATCATTAAAATGTTTTTTGGCGTTACTTCTTGACGCAATTCGTCATTTAACTGCATCCGGCGCCAGCGGTTACGTAATGCGATGGCCACAGCGCGTTTAGCGTCCTGCTGACCAATAATGTGAGCGTCTAGCTCAGAGACAATTTCTCTAGGAGTCATTTGAGACATGGTGTTATTCCTTATCTGCAATATCTAATGTTTCGACGGTGTGATTACCATTGGTAAAGACACAAATATTGCCAGCAATGGTTAATGCTTTGATGGCCACTTCATTGGCATCTAGCTCAGTGTTTTCCAGGAGAGCGGTCGCCGCTGCTTGTGCGAATGGACCGCCAGAGCCAATGGCAATTAAATCATTCTCAGGCTGAATAACATCACCGTTACCCGTGATAATTAACGAGGCGGTTTCATCGGCAACAGCTAATAGCGCTTCTAACTTACGTAAGCCGCGATCGGTTCGCCAATCTTTTGCTAGCTCAACAGCTGCTTTAGTCAGATGGCCCTGATGCATTTCTAACTTGGCTTCAAAGCGTTCGAACAACGTGAAAGCATCGGCGGTGCCGCCAGCAAATCCTGCTAATACTTTGTTGTGGTATAAACGGCGAACTTTACGAGCGTTGCCTTTCATTACGGTGTTGCCTAGTGAAACTTGACCGTCACCAGCAATAACAACTTTTCCGTTACGACGTACAGATACAATAGTAGTCATTGTCTG
>JABSRS010000170.1 GCA_013214885.1 Gammaproteobacteria bacterium | reverse complement strand
GTATTAATCGTCCACGGCTAAATAGTCAATACGAGCGGTATATTTTTCAGTCGAGCAATAGTGACTTAACACTTAATGATCCTGACAAAATTTCCACGACACACATCCCTTTTACAACAGATAATATTCGAAATGCACTATTAGCATCAGGTTCTATTCCCATGGTGATGAAAGGTATTAGAAATATCGAAGATAGCCCTCAAGGTATGTATAGAGATGGTGGGATTGTTGATTATCATTTTGATTTTGAAATAAACAATAACACTAACACTAGCAATGTTGTTGCGAGCGAGAATGACGCTGGGTCACTGGTGTTGTATCCCCATTTTAATCCTAATCCGAAAGCAGGTTGGTTTGATAAAAAGTCGCAGCGTAAGCCACTGGCGAAAAGTTACGATAATATCGTGATGTTGGCACCGACTCAGGCGTTTATCGATTTACTACCGAATCAAAAAATCCCTGATCGTAACGATTTCGAGCAACTTGAAGATCAGCATCGAATTGAGTGTTGGCAACAGGTGCTAAAACTCAGCCAATTACTGGCTGATGATTTTAAGCAGTTTGTCGCACAACCAGATCTGGGGCAAATTAAACCATTGGATTTTGCCCCGTAAGGTGTCTTATCTGCTTATTGGTTGATAGAGGTTGATAATAAAGTCGAGCTCTATCGATAGATCATCAGCATCGGCAATTTGGGCACTGACTTGCTCATTGGCGCGCCAGGCAAATGGAGTCATTTGGAGTAGCGCAATGCGATGTTCTCGACTTGGGGTGATCGAATAGCTTAGACGCTCAGATTGGGTTAATTCAAAGCCCGCAAACTGGGTATCTTGGGTGTCGTGCTCGCGCACGTCGGTATAAATAAATTCACGCAGTTGCCACAGATGCCGCGCTGCGGGAGTCACGGTCAATAACGTGCCATTACTTTTAAGTACTCGCTGCAATTCCTGATCGTTGGCGGGTGCGTAAACTTTCATGATTAAATCAAGCGAGTCATCAGCTAATGGCAATTTGTCTGAGCTGGCCACGGCATAATGTCCGTTCTTGTCTGCTTTGGCGGCCTTGATAATTGCTGGTTTGGCAATATCGATCCCGTATTGAATAATGTCTGGGATCAGTTGCTTGATCTGACGCGAATAATAACCTTCGCCACAGCCAATATCGAGCATAGTAAATTGCTGATCTGACTGCTTATGCTCAATAAGTTGGGCAATTTTGTGAGCTAATGGCTGGTAATAGTCAGCGGCTAAAAAATCACTGCGGGCACTAATCATTTCTTTGCTGTCGCCAGGCTCTTTCGATTTTTTACGCTGCACTGGCAACAGGTTGAAATAGCCTTGCTTGGCTCGGTCAAACTGATGATTGTTGTCACAGCGTAAACTGCGTTGATCATCGGCCAGTTGCAGTGATTTGTCGCATAATGGGCAGCTATAATTATTCATTAATATTCTTCTTATTCATGACGTCTGTTTTTATGTTAGTACTTTACGTTTGCTCTTTAAACAATAAAGCCCCGTTGCTCATTGAGTAACGGGGCTTTATATCACTAATAAATTAGCTCCAAGTATATGCCGCTTTAGCTTTTTGTAGCTTAGCGTAAGACTCGAGTAATTTCTGATGAAGCGGGAACTGGCTCATTGATTCATCACCAGCGACTAAACCGTAGAATGCTTGCTCTTGAGCAACGTGCGCCTTGGCAGCTGCTAAGATTTCTTGACCGTACATTTTGGTTAAACCAAACTGGTAGTCGTTAACATCGCGCTCGTCATCGAGTTCAATGTTAATCAGGTCTTTAACCGCGCGGTAGAAATGAGCACGAGTCGCGGTGAAGGTACTAGCGTTATAATCTAGAGTCCATTCAATCCAATCAAGTGCGTCTTCATGTTGGCCAAGTGCCAAGTGTAGTAGGGCACGTAATTCACCAACACGTAGGGTTTTCCAACCGTCGCCACCAGGGGCAGCTAAACCAATTAGCTCGTAAACTGGTTGGAAGTCATCTTGTTGATCAAGGCGCTCTAATAATTCAGTCACCACTTCAGGTTGAGTTAGGGCAATCGCTGGTAATGATAAAATCGTTGGACGAATATCAGCACACGAGGTGTTGTTGCTCCAAATTAAATCATCTGCTGGATAAATATCAGACATACCTGGGGCAATAATACGACAACCGTAAACACCTAAGTGCTCGTAGTCAGCAATGTAAACTTCTTGGCCCATTTCTTTGAAGGTATCCATCAAATGAGCACATTCTTGCTCGGTGGTGCCTTCGAAGTTCCAGTGAACAAAGTCATAATCGGCTTGGTCTTTAAATAGATCCCATGAGATTAGACCCGATGAATCGATGAAGTGTGTTTCAAGGTTACCGTGATCGGCCACTTCTTCATTTTCGAATGTTGGTGGGCTAAAGACATCAAGATCTTTAAGACCACGACCTTGAAGCAATTCAGTCACGGTACGCTCTAACGCCACTTCAAAACGTGGGTGAGCACCAAACGATGCAAATGAACCACCGTCGGCAGGGTTAAACAAGATAACCGCAATAACTGGGTATTTACCACCAAGTGAGGCATCGTAACAAGAGATTGGGAAACCTTCTTGCTCTAGTGTTTCAATCGACGCTTTGATTGATGGATATTGAGCAATCACGTCATCTGGAATTAATGGCAAGCTAATCGCTTCACTAATGATGCGGTTTTTAATGCTGCGCTCGAAAATCTCTGACAACGACTGCGTACGGGCTTCAGTCTTGGTGTTACCAGCAGACATGCCGTTACTGACATAAAGGTTACCCACGACATTCATTGGAATATAAACTGTGGCTAAATCAGATTGACGTTCAAACGGTAGGGCACAAATACCACGTTCGCTATTACCAGATTGCATGTCGATTAAGGCAGAGGCCTTCACTTCAGTGTCTGGATCGTAATAATCACGGGTGGTTTGATCCAAAATACCAGCTGGTAATGAATCATCATCGGTTAGTGGGAACCACTTTTCATTCGGGTAATGAACGAATTCACCTTTGGCAATGTCTTGTCCGAGGTAAAAATCAGCAAAGAAATAGTTACAAGATAAACGCTCAAAATATTCACCTAATGCCGACGCCAATGCTGCTTTCTTGCTTGAGCCTTTACCATTGGTAAAACACAAAGAGCAATCAACATCACGAATATGGACAGACCATACATTAGGAACAGGGTTTAGCCACGAGGCTTCTTCGATATTAAAGCCAAGGTTTTTAAGCTTAGTTTGCATCCCTTCGATTGAAGTTTCTAATGCTTCATCTTTACCGATAATGTAGGTTTTAGTCATGATTTTTGCCGCCAAAATAAATGTTGCGGCATTGTAAGTTAAAAAGACGGTTAAGGCTAACCTCAACGGTAGATAACTTGAGTTATTTCACATAACGCAGGCAGATTCGATTGCGCTGGTGTGATATGTTTATCTATTGGCTAATTATAATTTTAGTTCAAGCAACGCGACATCATGATACTGTTCGAATTTAAAACCAACCTCAGTCATTAAGCCTACTTGGTCAAAATTATAATGTTGGTGCAGTTTAATCGAAGCAACGTTAGGCAGGGTGATCAGGGCATAAGCACGATGAAAACCATGGTCGTTTAAATAGTTCAGCAGGAGTTGATATAACTGCCTGCCAATCCCTTTCACCTGATTGTTAGGCGCAGTATAAACCGTCACCTCAGTCGAGTGTTGATAAGCTAACTTGGGACGGTATTGGCCATTATAAGCAAAGCCGATAATGTGGCCAATGTCTGTGGCGACAAATAATTGATAACAAGTGGTTTGCACTAATGACTCAAACCATTGCTTACGCTTAGTCATCGACCAGGGCTCAAGATCAAAAGTGATCGCCGTGTGGCTAATGTAGTGATTGTAGATATCATTGATCTGCCCAAGATCATCAACACTAGCGACACTGAAAACTACTGGCATACTCATCCCTTAAATTAGTTAAAACTTAAAGTTTAAAACTCGAAACTAGACCAGATCGGTGCATGATCTGACGGTTTCTCTATGGCGCGAAGTTCGTAATCAATATCAGAATCGAGGCAGTACTGGCTTAGACCAGGCGTTGCATAAATAACATCGATTCTCAAACCACGGTTATCATCAAAACCGCGCGAGCGATAATCAAACCAGCTGTAACACTCACTGCGCTCTGGGTGGATTAGGCGGAAAGTATCGTCTAGTCCCCAGCCTTTAAGCGTTGCTAGCCACTCGCGCTCTTCGGGTAAGAAACTACATTTTTGAGTCTTTAACCAACGCTTAGCGTTGATCTCACCAATGCCGATGTCTATTGTCGCTGGCGAAATATTAATGTCGCCCATTACAATGACGTTTTCGTCATTGGTATGGTTAGTCTCTAAATAGTTTTGCAAGTCGACATAAAACTTTCGTTTTGCAGGGAATTTGGTTTCGTGAATTCGGCTTTCACCTTGCGGGAAGTAACCGTTTAATATCCGCACTTTATTACCAGCAGCGGTGGTTACTGTCACCATAATCATCCGACGTTGGGCGTCTTCTTCGTCAGTCTCAAAGCCGTATTGGACATCTTCAACAGGCAACTTAGTCATCATAGCTACGCCATAGTGACCTTTTTGACCATGATAAAAAACTTGATAGCCCATGGCTTCAACAGCCTCAAGCGGAAACTGAGGGTTGTCGACTTTTATTTCTTGCAGGCCAATAACGTCTGGCTGATGCTTGTCGATTATTGCTTGTAATTGATGCAGTCGGGCGCGAAGGCCGTTAATGTTGAAACTGATAACTTTCATAGGGAATCTTATATTGTCTTAATAATGAAAAATGCCAGAATATAATTGATCTGGCATCGGCTAATGTCAACGATATTAATCGAAATAAAAACTGGCACGAGTTTGCGGGTTAAGATATTCGACCACTTTCCTTGGTAACGTATTGACCACCACAGCGCCACTGACACTGATACCTTCTTTCTCGGTATCAATAATAGCTGCTTCATTGCGAGGAATGCTTTCATCGTAGATTAATACGTTAGGAAACAGTAATCTCTTTGAATCGACCGTGATCACAATGCCAATATGGCCATTAGATAATTTGACCAAGGTACCTGGTGGATAGATCCCCATCGACTTTACGAAGGCGTTCAATTGCTTGGGATCAAACAAATGTTTCCTATGTTTGAAAATATGTGAAATTGACTGTGACTGACTTTTTGGTTTTGACTCATCGTGGGGATGACACAACATTTCATAATAATTAACCAAAGATAGCACTAATGAAAATGGGTGGAGTTGGCTAATTGTCTTGCCATCTGGATAACCGCTACCGTCGGCAAATTCATGATGTTCAAGCACCATTTTTTTTATCCCATCGGAAATGTCAGGCGATAGATTTAAAAAATCGACCGAATAACTTGGATGCTTCTCGATGACAAAACGCCGTTTACTAGGACTTATATCAGTGCCAGTATAAAACTGAGATGGAATTTTTAGTTTACCAATATCGTGCAATAACCCCGCAATGCCAATCTCAGTGATTTGCTGTTTTTCGACATTTAATTGCTTGGCAATCATCATCGCCAACATTGAAACCGTTACCGCATGCTGGTAAACATCAACATCATCACGATCATCATTAACTAGGTGAAGTACGATGTTATCTTTAGCCAGTAATGTATCGGTCATTGTTGCGATGACTTCGTGTGCTTCAGTCATTGCCTGAAGGGGACGAGATTGCATTTTACTGGTTAACGAACGAACTTTGCTAATCGATGTTTGATAACTGGCTTCACACTTCTTAATTTGGCGGCGATAGGATTGCATCTGCTCAATTTTCTTAAGCTTTTCCGCTGCCATTTCATTGATTTCTTGGTTGAGCTGATCATCATTTTCGACAACGAGTTCGGCTGAGTCCTTCACTTCATCAAGTGGCAATGGAGTACTAGTGCTTTTGGCAGGGATCCCCCAAACAAATCTGATATTGGCTTTACGAAGTTGTGCAACTTGTTTATTAGAAGCAATAATAAAATTGCTGAACATAAAAGGATGATCATTCCAACCGACAGGCATTTCGATATAAACACCTGGTCTTAGCTGATTTATATCGAGTTTGATCCGTGTTCTTCTTACTGACATCTACATCACTACTTGGCAGGGATGCCTACCTTTAATCAGGTAAGCAACAACGATTATAATTAAGGTAAAACTTTCTTGTATGGTTTTACTGTTACGTGAGAATAAACATTAGCAATGACGTAGGGATCGGCGTCGGCCCAAGCTTGTGCATCGATCAGTGAATCAAACTTAGCGATGACTAAAGAGCCAGTAAAGCCCGCACTGCCAGGATCTTCGCTGTCGATGGCTGGGGTCGGTCCTGCGACCAATAAGCGACCTTGTTGTTGCAATTGAGTTAACCTTGCCAGGTGTTTTGGACGGGCTGCTAAACGTTTTTCTAGGCTATTTTCAACATCTTGGGCGTAAATCATGTACCACATAAATTATTTCTCTTCTTCTGTTTGCTCGGGAATATACTGATAGAGGTAAACACCCGTTGCAATAAATAATACGAAAGTCGCGCCAGTTAAACCAAATACTTTAAAGTTGACCCAAGTATCAAGGTCAAAGTTAAACGCAATGTAGTAATTGAGCAATGCGGCGAGCCAACAAGTCGCAATCCAACAGACATTGACTTTAAACCAAGCCGAGTCGGGGGCTTCAATTTCTGCACCGAGCATCTTTTTTGGGATCGGATCACCAAAATACTGATAGCCTGCCAGTAAAAAACCAAACAGGGTATAAATAATAGTCACCTTCCACTTTATAAACGTATCATCATGAAAGTAAATGGTTAAGCCACCAAATACTACCACCATCCCTAACGTCATCCAATGAACTCTTTCGACTTTTTGGGATAAAATTTGTAACAGGGCTATTTGTAAAATGGTAGCGCTGATTAGGGCACCACTGGCGATGTAGACATCAAATAGATAATAGGTGATAAAAAATGCTAATAAGGGAAAAAAATCGAGTAATTGCTTCATTTGTTACCAATAAAATTTAGGTTTTGAGTAGATCAATAAGTGTTTATATTAAATCAATGACGTAGCAGATGCCATTGATAAATGGCATCTGGTTACCGT
>JABSRS010000169.1 GCA_013214885.1 Gammaproteobacteria bacterium | reverse complement strand
GCAACATCTTTAAGCCTAACCGTTGAGCCATCAGGGGTAACTCGAAGTAAAATATTGCCAAATTCTTCAGCAGTTTCAAGCCCAGTTTGGACAATAATACTGGCGTTAATTTGCTGACCTGCCACCGCAGGACCACCGCCTAGTTCACCCGCCGCAATTTGCGAGTTTTGACTACGAATCGCACTGGTAATATCACCAACATCTAGCTGATATTGCATCAACTTTTCAGGATTTAACCACACTCGCATCGCATATTTAGAGCCAAAGAAACTGACCTGGCCAACGCCATTAATTCGACTAAGCTGATCTTGAATATTAGCTGCAACAAAGTCAGAGATATCATTGCGATCCATTCTGCTATCAGCAGAATAAAAGCCCAATACCATTAAAAAACCAGACGATGACTTAGTAACTCTAACGCCATTTTGTTGCACTTTTTGTGGCAACAACGGCATCGCAGTTTGCAGTTTATTTTGCACTTGAACCTGAGCAATGTCAGGGTCAGTACCCGCATTAAAGGTAATCGTAATAGTCGCACTACCCGTCGAATCACTGGTCGCATTAATGTATTGCACATTATCGATACCACTAAGGCTTTGCTCAATAACCTGGACCACAGTATCTTGCACCACCTGGGCCGAAGCACCAGAATAGTTGGCCGACACCGTCACCGAAGGTGGAGCCACATTAGGATATTGCGCAATCGGCAAGTTGAGGATCGATATGAAACCGACCAACATAATCATAATGGCAATAACCCACGCTAAAATGGGCCGATCTATAAAACTTTTAACCATTAAATTAACCTGCCTTTACGTTGGTGGCAGAACCAGTAGCAGTAACATCATTCGGCGCAACGGTCATCCCAGGGCCAATTTTTTGTAGTCCACTAACAATAACCTGCTCACCTTGCGACAAACCACTAAGGACCAACCAATCATGTTCAAAGCTACGACCGATAGTGACTACTCTTAGCTCAACTTTATTGTCACTGCTTAACATAAACACCGTCGCCTGACCCTGGCGGTTAAATTGCACCGCTTTTTGCGGCACTAATATCGAATTGGCACGCGTCGCTTGAATTAACTCAACCTGGCCATACATTCCTGGCAACAACGTGTAATCGGCATTTGGAAACTCAACCCGCATCGTCACGGTATCGGTGCTTGGATTAGCTTGCACCTCGTTAAATTTAAGAATTCCTTGCTGGGGGTAAAATTTATCGCCGCCAAAGTTTAGTCGCGCACTTTGGGTGACAGCAATTAACTCACCAGCCGCCTTACGCAGGTTTAAGTCACGTAACTGACCATTGGCTTGCACCAAATCGAAATAGATTGGGTCAAGTTGGGTAATAGTCGCCAGTGCTTGCGATTGCAACGCCGTAACCAACGCACCTTGAGTAATATTCGACTTACTAATTCGACCATCGATCGGCGCCAACACCTTGGTGTAACTTAAATCGACTTCAACCTTATTTAATGCCGCCTTATCCATTGCTAACTGTGCTTGAAAAGCTGAATAAGTCGCTTGGGCTTGATCGAGTTTTTGCTGGCTCACCGCATTATCTTTAATTAATGACTGATAACGATATAACTCAGTTTTAGCATTGTCTAAATTGGTTTTCGTTTGAAAAATCTTAGCTTCAGCAGAAACCAACGACGCCTGATAAATAGCATCATCAATTTGATATAACGGTTGGCCCGCCTTCACTAATGCACCTTCTTCAAAATGGCGCTTTAGAATAATCCCAGATACTTGCGGACGCACCTGCGCCACTTTCGACGCCACTGCACGCCCTGGTAATGTTTGTTTAAACGTTAAAGTAGCTTGGCTAAGCTTAACGATATCAACTTGTTGCATCGGTCTAGCTCGTTGAGCACCTTCAGGTGCCTTTTCACAGCCAAACAACAACGAAATTATGCCAACAACTAGTGTCAGCATACTTAATTTGAATTTCATGGAAAACCTCAATAAAACGGAGATTGGAAAATAATGACAATTTTAAACTATAACATCATCACTATTAAACAAAAATTTAGATATGTAACAACAAATAACTGAATCAATTGAACCAATTGAACATAGACTCAACCACTACCGACAGTGTTGAGGTTGGTTGATCCATGGTTGCCAGCGCTGGCTGTTATTGTTAAGCCACAAGATAGCGGCAGCTTGATAGGACATATTCTCAAGATCAACCCAACTAGCAACATCAACAAAGTCTTGCTTGGTAAATTCCATCGCTTTGACAATCGCAAAAGCGCAAGGTGATAACTGCGGCAAACTCAACGACGACGCCTTACTTAAAATAATATCTTTAGGGTTTGCACAATCCCATAACCATTTGTCACTAACTCCCCACTCAGGACTGGTAATACACAATGGATCATAAGGAGGAAACTCCACAAATTCCCCAACCAAGGAATGATCTGTCCAATTTGGTGACCAGTTGTACAACATGATTGGTCGTTTATGTTTTGCCGCTTGTTTCAAACGATCTAAAATTTGTTCACCCGTATCAAGTTTTACCACATTATAATTTAAACTTAACGCACGAATTCTGGCTGATTCACGGATTAACCAGGGCCCAGCCAAATATTGTCCTTTATCAGGGTCCATATCATCACTAAACAAATGAGCACAATTATTTAGCGCGCGCCAATCTGGCAAACCAGGGCATAGCTCTTTGACATACAGTGGGTACCACCAATCTTCTCGCCCTAATGCACCATGTTGGCCGGCATTGATGAGTTTACCCGCTTGCACTAATTTATTAAATCGATGACCTAAAGTACCAGGCCAGCTTTCAATCTGAATATTTCCGAGACCATTCGCCAACAAGTACCACTGCCCTGTGGATGAGCTCGATATATACTCGACCTCAATTGCTTTTTTCTCAAGTAAACCACCTGTGACATAAGACAGCACGATTTGACTGGTCCAATCTAAGGTAAGAATTTTAACCTTAACGTTCCCCTTAACGCTTCCCTTAATATTAGCCGAGCTCTCGGCATAAGCCTGTGCAAAAAAAGCACAACTAACAATAAGTAACATGGCAAATATTTTCATATAATCTCAAATTAAGTTGCCAATTATTTAAGCGAGCTCGCTATCGTCGACTCACAACGTAATAACATCGGGCGAACTTTTTTAAAGGTTTCGGCAAACCACGGGGTAAATGATGCTGGGTTATTAATAACATCATACTCAATTGCTGCTACAGAAAGCCACTTAGTTTGATGAACTTCCTCGCTATTTATATTCAACTGCGGGTTTTGATCCCATCCGACAAACAAATGATCAAACTCATGCTCAATCAGACCGTTTTCTAACACCGCCCGATAACAATGGCTAGCAACCCACTCAATATCATCAAGCCTAAAGCCCAACTCTTCATATAAACGAGATAATGCCGACGTCTTTAAATCTTCATCAGGCTGAGGATGAGAGCAACAAGTATTACTCCACAAACCACCACAATGATACTTAGAAAATGCGCGCTGCTGCAGCAACACCTCAACCACACCATGGCGGCGACGAGCAACAAAAATTGAAAAAGCGCGGTGGAGCTGTCCCTGCTGATGCGCGAGTAATTTATCCTCACTACCGACAACAACATCGTTAGTATCAACTAACACAACCTGATTACGACTCATGATACTTCTCTACCAAACTGACCTTAAAAACTTGGCTTATTATAACATCAACTTAATAAAACTACGAAGTTCGCTAAGGGCTTGATATGATGAGTTCACAGCCCAATGACCGAGTAGCCAATGCCGATTGACCGCGACCAATTCTTTATCGAGCCCGTATTACCAGCGCAACCCAGCGACGTCCAAGAACTGACCTTAAAATTGCGTGCTTACAACCAGCAACAGGCAGGGGTTAACAACAAACAAAACATTGGCTGCTTTATCAGAGACCTACAAGATAATCTCATAGGTGGGATCTACGCCCAATTAACTTGGGGCTGGTGCTGCATCGAACTACTATGGATCGACGACAAATACCGTGGCCACAACCTTGCCCGCGAACTAGTCAACAAAATAGAACAACACGCCAATGACGAAGGGATTGACAATTTCAAAGTAGAAACCGCCAGTTTCCAAGCCTTAGAGTTCTATCAAAAAATGGGCTACGAGCTCTACGCCACCCTCGACAACTTCCCCATCGGCCACCAAAACCACTACCTAAATAAAGTGGGGTCAAATAAAGTGGGCGAGGTTATTTAATTAGATCAATGATCGCCTTTAATTGTTTTGGGGTTAGCAAACCAGAGTGGCCAAAACTTTTGGCGTTTTGATCAATGTAATAGCTACGTGGTAACTCCCCTTGCCATGTTGAGTCGATGGCATATCGCAGCTGCTGTCCTTGATTCGGTGAATAGACCAAGCGCGAGATTTGATTAAAAGCTGGCTCGGCATAAACCTCACTAATCTCTTCGCTGAGGCTAGGATCATCATCTGTCGATATCAAGGTAATTGGCAAGCTTGGATGCTGTTTTAATAGTTGCGCGATGGAGTCTAGCTCGTAAAAGCAAGCTGGACAATCAAGTGACCACATAATTACTAGTTGCGGTCCCTTCTTCATCACCTGCTCAACCTTATCGACGGTTAATTGATTGGTGATACTAGTGGCGAAAGCCTTGGTCGTACTAAGCAATACCGATACCGCTAACAATGTACCAACCACCGTAGCAACAAACGTGTTATTTAAGATGTTCATAACTTTATTAATGCCAACGCGTTACCAATCACGTGCCAGTGCAAATAACTGCCACTTGGATGTTGCAATATATAAGGATAGTCAACGCCTTGTGGTGCCGATGCGATCACTCGTTGCTCAGTCCAAAGATCACCATTAGCCGAAGATTGATACTTGATTTTAAACGCCTTACCATCAAACTCACGCCATACTAGTTCAAGCCGTTGATTAGGATTATCAGCCGTTAAATTTTGCGACAAAAATGGATGCTCTGGATGACGATCTTTTTTAGCAAAGTGTTGCCATTTATCGATGGTGCTACCGTTATTATCGCTATAGCTATAAAACAGTCCACTGGCATTTGGCGCGTTATTAAACCAAGTCATGTGCACCCGATTGATATTTTCACCTATCGTTTCTCTGACAATACTTGGTCCTTGATGAGGACAACCTTCGACCTGCCAATTCTCAAAGCTCACTCGCCACATCGGATTAGCTTGCTGCTGATTTTTCATGGTTAATAAACCGTGATCACGATAGTTATCATCAAAAACATGGCGCCACATTAACATCGGAAGTTCTTGCTGATCCAAGTCCATCGCAAGACGGCAACAGACGCACGTCCCTTGGACCAGAAAAGTATTATCAAATACTGTTTTTCCTTGTCCGAAATTAGCATGAGCGAGATAAATCTCACTATTGCGCAACCGAATACCTTTGTTGGCAGCAGCGACTTTGGCGCGGCCATCGAGCCAAGCAATATAAACATCACCGCCTTGAGTCACCACCATCTCATTAAAACTATGCCCGGTTAATAAGTTGTCATTATTAACCGTCACTGGCGTTGATAACTGCTTGGTCTTGGCGTCGAAGTAACTAAAACGGACATTAGCGGTAAAGCGTTTACTCAATGGCGTAACCCACGACAAATAAACATTATCATCGCCATCAACAGCAATCTTGGGACGATTTTCACCGCGGGTTGATATTTTTTCAGCCACCAAATTAACCAGCATTGGCGTAGAATAACTACGCCCCAAGTCATCACTGTAATTTAAATACAGGTGTTGCTGATATGACCACGTTGACCAAATTCGCCCTTGCTTGCCCACCACTGATGAAATGGTTTTGGCACAAGCCATTTTTCCGACCGTGCAGCTAGGCGATGGCACTTGCGGTTTCATGCCGTGCTTGCTGTGGTCAACAGTTGGCTGTGCCAATAAGTTAGCGCTAACAAAAACAAGTAATATCGTTAATAGACGAGTCATGAGCAATTCCATAATTTAGAAGCGATAGCTAAGCCCAGCGTAAACGGTACGACCACTCGCTGGTGAATACTTTGGCTTGCCATAAGAAATTTCAGCCTGTTGCGCATAGTATTTATCGGTAATATTAACGACACGACCATGTAAACGCAGCGCATCTGACACTTGATAACTAAATTTAAGATTAGCAACGGTGTAGCCAGAGTATTTTTTGCTATTAAGATCATCCATGTAGTAATCACCGGTCGATTTAACTTCTAACACACCAGTAAAAGCAGCTAAGTAGCTCGGGGTATAAACCAAGCGGACATTGGCAATATATTCAGGGGCGAGTTTTAACTTATTGCCCGAATAATCAACTTCTTTGCTATTGCCTTTTTTGTCAAATTTGCCAGCATCTACCACATATTGGTCAAACTCATGAACTGATTTACTTAACGCCAACGATGCTTCAAATTCCTCGCTCAACTGACTGTTGATACTAAATTCAATCCCCTTGTGAATAACCCGACCGGCATTAGTTTGATAGGCAAAACCATCATCGGTGTAAGCACGCACTAACGCATCATCTAGATCCATAAAGTAAACCGCGACCTGTGCGTTGAATGACTCATGGTTAATTTTATAACCCACCTCAAAAGTATCTGATGTTTCAACATCGACCCCGCCAATTAAACTATCAGTGCTGCCTGAGCTAATATGATAAAGAGAGCCTGCGGTCGGTATTCTAAAGCTATTAGCAAAACGAACGTAGACCGAACTTTGCTCATCAAGTAGGTAATTCAACGATAATTTAGGACTAAAATGTTTAAAGCTATCACTACGATCAGCCAAACGGCGCTTGCCATAACCATCATTATCAAGCGCAGCTAAGTTATTATCAAAATCATAGCGGTTGTGATCATAACGGCCACCAACAGACAGGCTTAGCTGATCGGTTAGTGCATGTTGATATTGAAAATAAGGAGAAATACCAACATAAGTGGTGGTGTCATCATAATGTTGATGTCCCTCGATAAAGGTATTAGCTGTAGTGGGAATTGTTTGCGACTGATAAGACAGCGACTTACCCTTTGAGTGTTCTAGATCCAATCCAACAATCAGCTCACCATTTTCTGTTGGCTCAAATGATAAATAGGATAATAAACCCACGGTAGTCACCGGACTCTCCTGCTTAGGCAT
>JABSRS010000017.1 GCA_013214885.1 Gammaproteobacteria bacterium | reverse complement strand
CACAACGAAATGCATTGGCGACTAAGGTGCTCGCTAAAATTAAATATCTTGATTTTTTACAGCGACGTAAAATTGTCCATCAGATTTTATTGGTTAATGGTAAGTTTTCATCAAAATCTAAAATGATGAATGCACAGCAACTCAATCAAATTGAGTCTCATGGTATCGAGGTTGCGTGTCATACGGTCGATCATCCAATATTGTCTCTACTTAATAAATATCAACAGCATGAACAAATTATTGATGGCAAACTGCAATTAGAAGTTATGCTTAATAAAACAATTAATGGCTTTGCTTATCCCAATGGCAAATGGAAAAAAGATTACAATGAGGTGAGTTTGGCTATTTTAAAACAGGCAAAATTTGATTATGCTGTCACCACAAAACAAGGCATATCAACACCGCATACAGATTTTCTGCAATTGAATCGCTATACCCCTTGGAACAAGGATATATTGAAATTTCATACCCGATTGCTAATAAATACTGTCACTAACCATGGATAGAAGAAGATCGTCGCTTGAAATTAAAAATTCAAATTAACCTCTGTGATCAACCATCACAGGAGAGGCCTAATAAGCCACCGTTTGACCAAACAAAGATTACTTTGTTGATGGTGTTGCTTCTAGCACCGCCATTATCGTTTGCTGCCTATGCATTGGTAGGTTATCAGGGAGTAGCAACATTGAGCACGGGAGCTAAGTCAGCACCGCAACATGATGTAACTAGGTTTGAGGGGCAACCTGTCATGATTAAGGCGGTTGAAAGTAAAGTAGCGCCGACACTAAAAGTGATAGCACAACCGAGACCGAAGCTGAAAGCTGAAATACCAATAAAAACAAAAATAACAACCAAGCCAACTGCAATAGTGGTTGTTACTCCTGAGCCAGAGATTAAAACTAACTTTAAAAATTCGACTGATGTCGTCAGGGCTATTTTAACGACATCAATTATCGATCGAGAACCTAAAGATGATTTAGGCATCATAATTAAGGATCTGGGCCGATCTAAAATATATTTTTTTAACGAAGTCATCAATATGAATAACCAAGTTATTTATCATCGCTGGCGCTTTAACAATAAGGTCGTCGCCACCGTAAAATTGTCAATTGGTAGTGATCGCTGGCGTACTTATTCCAGCAAAACGTTAAATCAATCGATGAGTGGTAAATGGGTTATTGATGTTGTAAATGAAGCAGGGACTTTGTTAACTACCCATAAATTTGATTATTATCATTAACTGAGTGAAAAAACCTCCCTCAGACTTATACAATTTAATGGTGCGATGTTAGGATCTGCCATTATTAAGTATTTAACTATTTTTGGAATGAATATGGCTGTTGAAATTGTACGTATAGCAACTAGAAAAAGTCCTTTGGCGTTATGGCAAGCTGAATTTGTAAAAGCTGAACTAGAGCGTTTCCACCCTGGGATCAAAGTTGAATTAGTGACCATGGTAACTAAAGGAGACAAAATTCTAGACACTCCTCTGGCTAAAGTTGGTGGTAAGGGACTATTCGTTAAAGAACTTGAAACGGCCATGCTTGAAGGACGTGCCGATATTGCGGTGCATTCGATGAAAGATGTCCCTGTTGATTTCCCAGAAGGGTTAGTATTACAGACTATTTGCGAACGTGAAGATCCTCGTGATGCATTTGTATCAAACACATTTAAATCTATTGAGCAGCTACCGGCTGGTTCGGTGGTTGGAACATCAAGCTTACGTCGTCAATGCCAACTACGCGCTGCACGCCCAGACTTAATTATTAAGGATTTACGCGGTAATGTCGGAACCCGTTTGGGCAAACTAGACAATGGCGATTACGATGCCATTATTTTAGCAGCTGCTGGCTTAATCCGTTTGAAACTACAAAGTCGCATCGCCGATTTTATTGAGCCAGAGCAATCTCTGCCTGCTGTTGGTCAAGGTGCCGTCGGCATTGAATGCCGTGAAGATGATCAACGTATTAAAGATTTACTGGCGCCACTAGAGCATCATGAGAGTCGCTTACGAGTACTTGCCGAGCGCGCCTTAAATAAGCGTTTGGAAGGTGGCTGTCAGGTGCCAATTGGTAGTTACTGTATTATCGATGGCGATCAGTTTTGGTTACGCGCCTTAGTGGGTAGTCCTGATGGTAGCGTGATGTTAAAAGAGCAAGTTCGTGGCCCTCTGGCAGATGCCGAAGCACAAGCGGTGATTTTAGCCGATAAGCTGTTAGATCGCGGTGCCCGTGAAATTTTACAAAAAGTTTATGCTGATCAGTAAACCAACTGATCAGGTCGGACGGGTTTTATTGACCCGTCCAGCGCAAAAAAATCAAGAGCTTGCAATAGCTCTTTCAGCGTTGAATTTTAAAACGACCAGCTGTTCAATGCTCGAAATTACCCCGCTCGCCACCCCCAGAATAAATCAAAAATTAAACCAACTAAAAGACGATGATATCGTTATTGCAGTCAGTGCTCACGCCATTAATTTTGCCGCTAGTTTGGTCGACGCTTGGCCAAAGCAATTAAATTATTATGCAATTGGTGATGCTACCGCCAATTGTATGGTTCAATTAGGCTTAAGCGTGGAGTCTCCGCCTGAGCCTATGACAGAAAGTCTGCTAACGTTAACATCATTATCGGATATTACTGGGCGAAATGTTTTAATTCTAAGAGGTGTTGGCGGACGTGAAACCTTAGCGCAACAACTTGAGTTACGCGGAGCCACCGTTGAGTATTGTGAACTTTATCAACGGCAGCCAGTTAATTATCAATCAGATATTTTAATAGATAGCTGGAAAAAACATCAAGTTAAGACCATAGTAGTGACTAGCGGCGAAATTTTAGAAAATCTGTTAACCTTAATTGGTCCCGCAGGTAAGTCATGGCTGATTAATTGTAATATATTAGTCCCTAGTCAGCGGATAGCTGTCATGGCTTTAAATTTTGGATTCAAGCGATGTTATGTAGCTGGTGGAGCTGATAACAAAGCAATTTCTCAGACATTACTGAAAATACAGAGCAATATTAATGAATAAAAAAAGTGACTCTCAAGCTCAGAAAAAAACGACTAGTGTTGAGCGATTACAGCAAGTACAAGAAGCCAAACTTGAAAAAGAGGCTCTGGACCAAAACGAAGCTCAGCAATCGTTAGTTGCGGATTCTGGCGATGGCTCCAAAGCAGCGGTCAAAGAGGCTGTTCAACCGACACCAGAATTGGTTGAACCTAAGGTCAAAACAGCTAAAAACAAGAGTATTGTTATTGCAGTTTTTGCCCTGGTGTTGGTGGTGTTCATCGCTTGGTTAAGCTATTTCTTTTATCAAAAACTCAGCACTAGGTTATTAGCAACTAATCAACAGTTGGCTAGCTTTACCCAAGAGCAACACAGCCAGCATCAACAAATAACTAGTAGTCTATTGACCCAGCTCGATGGTGCTAAAAATGATGTCGCAAGGTTATCGCTAAGTGTCAATGAATCGGTGCGAACGGTTGCATTATTACAGCAAAAGCTAACGGATATATCCGGTCGTCGCCCAAGTGACTGGTTATTGGCTGAAGCTAATTACCTGGTCAATTTGGCTGGACGAAAACTATGGCAAGAACAAGATCATCAAACTGCCAAGGCTTTATTACAAACGGCCGATTTACGGATCGGCGAAATGAACGATCCGTCGCTTATTTCATTACGTCAATCATTAGCAACTGATATCGCAACGTTAGCGGCTTTGCCAAAAGATAAAACGCAAGCCACGGCCTTAACAATTGATGGCTTAATTAGTCAAGTTGATAATTTAAAGTTAAATATGGTTGAATTGCCAGATGCTGAATTAGAGACCGAGCAGCAAGGGTTGTCGACGTCCGCAACCGATTGGCGTCAGAATATTGCCAAAACATGGCATGGCTTTGTTGATGGTTTTATTACCGTTCGTCGCCGAAAAGGTAACATTGAGCCTTTAATGGCTCCCAAGCAACAATGGTACTTAGAAGAAAATCTTAAAAACAAACTTCTTCAAGCACAACTCGCCCTGTATCGACAACAACAAGACACCTTTAAACAGGCATTGGAGCTGTCAAGTCGCTGGTTATTACAGTTTTACGATCGCAAAGATAGTACCACGCAATTTATGTTAGAGCAGCTTGGCGAGTTAAAGACATTACAAATAGCGGTTAAATATCCGCGTTCATTCAGTAGTGCCGATATGTTATATCAAGAGCTAAAGCGGCGTGATATTAATACTACATCAACTCAGGGGCGTTAATCATGATCCGATTATTAATTTTAGCGCTGATTGTTTTTGCTGGCTTGTTAGTGGGTCCAATGCTAATCGATCAAAAAGGCTATGTCTTAATTGCAATCAATGATTGGACCATCGAATCCAGTGTCGTGGTAATGGTGATGGCCATTTTAGTTTTTTATGCTGCTTTGCAAATAGTTGAGTGGGTCTTAGTTAATGTTTTAATGGCCTGGGGAAAAACCCGAAATTGGTTTGGTTGGCGCCGTCAACGGGTTGCCCGAGAAAAAACCTTAAGTAGTGTGCTCGATTTGGCTCAGGGAAATTACCTTATTGCCGAAAAAAACAGTGTTAAAAATGCCCAGTTAAGTGATAAACCCTTGCTGAATTATTTAACGGCTGCTCAAGCTGCGCAGTACCAGGGTAAGTCACAACAGCGGGACCAATATTTGGCGCTAGCGAGTGAACTAGCCAATAGTCAGTTGGCTGTTGGGACAACACGTTTAAAGCTCTACATTGCCGCTCAGCAGTACGACGAAGCGTTAACATGGCTACTTGAGCAAGATAGTGAAACCCTCAACCAAAAATCCATTTTAAGGTATGCCCATACTATTTATACCAAGCTAGAACGCTGGGATTTATTGTTACCAATTCTAGCCAAAACTGAAAAGTTTAACTTGATTGATTCTGAGCAGTATCAGTCTAGCTTTGAGCGTTGCCAACGAGAGTTATTAGTGACCGAAGCAAAATTTGGCCATCAAAATCTTGCTAAGTATTATCGGGGCTTGAGTCGAAAACTTAGAAATGATATCGATGTTTTTAGTGATTACTGCGCTTTGGTTATTGAGCTTGGTCAGCTCAGTGAAATTGAAGCTGAAATTTTTAAGCGATTACGTAAACAGTTTCACGAACCGCTATTAAGAACACTATTTGATGCTAATGAGCAGCAGGCTCAAGATATTTATCAAGATGTTGCACAGTTAACTCGCCAATATCCACAACAAATATCGACCTTTGATTTAGCGGGGACGTTGTCAATTAAAACTCATCATTGGGGCAAAGCGAAAGAATGGTGGCAGGCGGCTGTAGCCATAGAGCCATCACGTTCTCGTTACCAAAGTCTTGCCAGTGTCCAACGTCAATTGGGCGAAAACCATGGCGCATTAGAAAACTTCGAATTGGCTCTAAAACAACAACAATAATACCATCACCAGTGACAGCCAGGCCTTTTTAGGCATAGCCGTCACTGGTTATTATTGGTGAAACGAAAAAATCGATAGGTCAATAACAGTGCGGCTAATGTTAGCCCAGTGATAAGTGCAACCCAATAACCCGTTATGCCCATGCCAAAGTATTCAGCCAAGATATAACCCACTGGGAACCCAACAAGCCAATATGCGATGGTACAAATATACATTGGGATCTTGGTATCTTTCATGCCACGTAATGCCCCATTTGCATTGACTTGAACGCCATCGGAAATTTGAAAAATGGCGGCCAACAACAATAAGTTCAACGCCACCGCTGTAACCTGTTGGTCAGTAGTAAATAGCGCAACAAACTGCGGGCCAAACCCTAACATCATCGATGCGGTGAATAGGGCAATGATGACGCCAAAGCCGATACCAAGTATGCCCGTACGCTTAGCATTAGTAGGGTCATCACGACCAATGTGATAGCCAACTCGTGCTGTTACCGCTACCGATAGTCCTAATGATAATGTAAACGCCATTGAAGCGATGTTTAGGGCTATTTGGTGCCCCGCAATATCAGGTACGCTATAGCGTCCGATCATTAGGCCAACCGCACCGAACAACGCAACTTCCATCCCCAGAGCCAACCCCATTGGCAGACCCAATTTTAAAATTTCACTATAGTGTCCAAGCTGTGGTTTGATCCAATTTGAGAATAACTGGTAACCCTGATAGCGCCGAGAGTTAAGTGTGTACAATAATAGAAAAACAGCCATCACGATCCAGACAACGACGGTGGCCCAACCGACACCAACAGCTCCCATCGCCTCAAGTCCTAAACCACCATTAACAAACCAGTAATTGAAGACCACATTAAAAGGTAACGCGGCCAGTGATACATACATGATTGCCTTGGTTGCAAACATCCCTTCATTACAAAAGCGTAAGGCAAAGAAACAATATAATGGTATTAATCCCCAAGCGAGGGCCTGCAAATAGCCATTAGCTAAAGGAATTATCTCTGGGGTTATGCCAATAGCAACCATGACTGGCTCTAATAAATACAAGGCAATTGAACTCGGGATCGCCAAAACGACTGCTAAGATAATTCCGACTTGGAAGGTCTTTTTTATGCCTGAGGGATTGTTTTGACCATGATACTGCGCAACCGTAGGACTTAAGGCTAAAAATATCCCAATAACAAACACAATTATTGGGTTAAATAAACTAACGCCAATCGCCACAGCAGCTAATGCATCAGCACTATATCTGCCTGCCATGATGGTATCGATGACGCCCATCGACATCTGGGCAAATTGTGCCAATATTGCAGGCATGGCTAAAGCAAGAAGTTGTTTGGCTTCGACTGTTATTTTTTTTGATTGTAAAACTGAATTTATATTAGACACAAGGTCCTCGGTAAAAATAAACCAATGCCATTAATAAACTAGGAACTAATGCAATTGATTATAAAAAGCTAATACTTGAAGAGAGGGGGCTAAAGTTAACAGTAAGTTTGAAGAGCAACAAGCAAAAAATAACAAAGTAGTTTAAAATTAGTGTTATATAATTTAGTCACAACCATCCTAGTAATAAACGGATCTAAATTGAACTATTAAGGGATTAAATAATCGAACTACCAATCATAAAATAGGTATGGATACTCCGATGAAAAAATTTGCAATTACCTCAATTAAGCAAATTGCTAAATACATTAAGATATTTTTCGCAGGGACTATGGAAGTAGTTGGGTTAGGCATCTTTAATTTCACCCAAGGGCGACTATGCAGTCCAGAAGATGCGTCGGAAGAGCAAGTTAGCTTTGTTAGAGAAGTTAATCAGTTAATTAAAGTAAATCAACCCCAAGCTAATTGGATAAATTGATTGGGGTTGTCTATTTATTTAGAAAATTAATGCAGTGAATGCTTAATGTTATTCAAGTTAAGCTGCTGACAAAGTTGATTATCGAGTGAGCTCGGACCTGATTGGCTTTGTTGAAACAAGAAGCCTACAGCACTTGAGTGTTTTGCTGCAATCTTCAGACGCTTCATATCACGCTGTTCAATAGTCCCTGGCCAACCTAATACTGCGCTACTCGTTCCAGACATTAATGCTTGTTCCATCGCCCATAAAGCATCTATTTGATCTTTAGGATGGACCAATAAGACTTTATTAGGAGCAATCCCATGCTGATCTAATAATGCTCTTATTTGTGATTTAGGTGCACCAATGAGCACAATCCAACGCCCTTGCTGGCTTAATGATGCCAATGTCGGAGCAATTGATCTCAAAGATTGCTCAATCTGACTGTTGTTACTCGTCTGCTGTATTGCTGTTTTTTTCCAACGGCTACGTGCAGATTTCAGTGTTAAGTTATTCAGTCTAGTTTGACACTGGTTTGATTTTTTTAAGTGTAGTGAACTCATTGCCAGGCTCCATTTCTAATAATACCAACCGCTAACCCTTCAATTTCAAGAGATTGAAATTCTAAATTAACAACAATCGGCGAAAACTCTGAATTTTCAGGGTGCAGCAGTACTTGATCGCCTTTGCGTTCAAACCGTTTAACGGTCACATCATCATCTACTCGAGCAACGACAACTTGGCCATCACTAATTTGTTGCGTTTTATGTACCGCCAGTAAGTCACCATCCATAATGCCAATGTCTTTCATACTCATTCCGCTAACTCGCAACAAATAATCGGCTTGAGGACTGAACATATTGGGGTCAACTTGATAATGGCACTCGATATGCTCCTGAGCTAAAATAGGCTCACCCGCAGCAACTTGTCCAATCAGCGGCAAACCACTAGGGGCAGTATCGTTACTTGCGACGTCAAGTAACCTAATGCCGCGAGATGTGCCAGGGATAATTTCAATTGCGCCCTTTTTGGCTAATGCTTTTAGGTGCTCCTCTGCTGCATTTGCTGACTTAAAGCCGAGTCTTTTTGCAATTTCGGCTCGTGTTGGCGGCATTCCCGTCGACACAATAATGTCTTTCACTAATTGGAGGATTTCTGCTTGTCTGTTGGTCAGTTTTTTCATTTCATTACCTTGGTTCATTACATTTAAAGTCATGAATTTTTCAGCGAGAAACTTGAATTAGTTGCTAATGCATGAGCTTTTGTTAATAACTGTTTTTTCATACAGTACCCTGTCAGTATATACAGTAATTGTCTTTGTGCAAGGATTAACCAATGATTTGTTTTGTGCCTATTTGAGATTAATGTCGTAAACACTACGCTGGTACAAATCGTGTTAGCACTGAAAGAGGAGGCTAAGGCATTGGTTAAGGGAAGATAATCAAGGTACAAGCTGTGACCATGAAATTAGTTTGCCGCCAGCAGCTAAAGATTTTACTTACAATTTGCTGACCGTTCTAGTATTTTTAATGATAATCAGAATAATTATTACGTGGATAAGTGAATGCCTGCTAGTGTTGTCGAGTTAATTACGAAGTTTGGAGCCGACTCAGTCTCTCACGCTTTTATGAAATTGTCAGAGCAGGTTAGTGCTAAGCTAAATTGTGACAATGAGTTAAGTGCTTCGATGTTAGAAAAACAATCTGATGCCTGGTATTTCATCGGTTTAAATTTACACAACCGGTTGGCCGAAATTGCTGAGCAACACCATCAGTTTAAACAGGTCACTGCGCAATATCTCAGTGCGGTTAATGATATCAATGCCCATCGTAAAGCACTTCAGCCGTTGTATCAGGCAGTTTTTAGCTTTTTTAATACCTTTGGTGAGTTGTTGGTGAAGCCGAGTGATTCTCAATCGATATTGCGGCACTTTTCCCGTCATAAGTTAAACAGTTATCAGCAAGTATTACGACAATATCAGCAGCTTAGTGAAGAGCTCGCTGACTCTAAAGGTGAACATTTAGAGTGTTGGATGAACTATCTTGAAATTGAAGGGGTGGCATTATTACAACACCATATGACTCAAGTTCAATTATTGGCTGTAGAGCATGGCTATGTGCCATCTACCCCTATCGATGCTGAAGGTTCGACCAAAATCCGCTTACGCCTTGCGGTCGGTAGTAAGGTGAAACTGTTTGATTTAAAACAATCAATCACTGAAAATTTCGATTGCTTAACCACTATTGTTGATAGCATTAAACAGATCCAATTGTTGAATCAACAGCAACAACAGGCCCAACAACAAATAGATATTTCACGGCAAAAAATAGCCGCTATTATTACTGACTTTAGCAAATCAAAGAAATGTTTTGCAGCGATAAATGAAGATGTCGCCTTAGATATTGAACGGTTTTGTAATGTTTAGGTATCGGTGTTTTTTTACTATTTAAGACCAGTTAATTATAAAAATCAACATCTATCTCTAGGGGCAATTGCTCAAATTTGCTATATTAAGGCGTCTCTTTTTTAGCAACGGTTTCTAAGTATTATGTCAAGTTCCCTTTTTCGTTGGATTCGTGTGTTACGTTGGCCTCTTCGGTTATTTGTGACCAGCAAGTTAGTTCCTAAAGACCCTTGTAGTGAGCTTGGTATTGATCCTGACAAACCAATAATCTATGTATTAAAAAGCGAATCTGCATCCGATCTACTTGCCCTTGAAAGTGTGTGTAATAGGCTTTCTTTACCAGCACCGACGCAGCCAATTACCATCGGCGGTAAAGAGTTGCCACGCTACTTTTGTGTTCAAGGACGCAAGCCGTTATTTGGTGAACAAGAAGATGGTAGTAAATTTATCACCCGCTTTAGCGAGTTAGTCAGTCAGTTAAGGTCTAGCGATGAAGCTGACGTCCAATTGGTGCCAGTTTCGTTGTTTTGGGGCCGTAATGCAGGTCACACCAATGACTCAATGACATCTGCGGTACTGCAAGATGAACATGCCAGTTGGTTGCGAAAACTGATGATGGTTATCTTTTTGGGCCGTGACAATTTTGTGCGGTTTAGCCTCCCGATCTCAATGCAAACCTTGCTTGAAGATCGTGGCAGTGATAAACGGATTGCGCATAAACTGTCACGATTAGCTCGGTTTCACTTTCATCGCCAAACCCAAGCAATGCTGGGCCCCAAGCTGCTTTATCGAAAAACTCTTGACCGTAAAATTATTGAGTCACCCGCGTTAACAGTGGTAATGAAAGAATATGCCGAACAAAAGAATTTAACTCAACTCCAAGTAGAAAAAGAGATTCAGGGCTATATCGATGAAATCGCTGCCAATTATTCTGAGAGGATGTTACGAATTTTTGACCGGATCCTGACTTGGTTGTGGAATAAGTTATATAAAGGCGTCAACATTACCAATGCTGAGCGGGTTAGGCAACTCGCACAAAATGGTCATGAAATCGTATTCGTACCCTGTCATAGAAGTCATATGGACTACTTGTTATTAAGCTATGTTATATATCGACAAGGGATGGTGCCGCCACATATCGCGGCAGGAATTAATTTAAGTTTTTGGCCCGCTGGCCCGATATTACGCCGTGGTGGTGCTTTTTTCATGCGTCGCAGCTTTAAAGGTAATAAGCTCTACGCCGCTGTGTTTAGAGAGTACCTCCACCAGTTATTCGGCAATGGCTATTCGGTTAAGTACTTTACCGAAGGTGGTCGTTCGCGTACTGGGCGGTTGCTTAACCCTAAAACGGGGATGATTGCGATGACGGTGCAGGGACTGCTACGTGGTATCGATCGACCAATCACTTTAGTGCCAGTTTACTTAGGGTATGATCATGTGATGGAAGTGAGTACTTACCATAGTGAACTAAAAGGTCAGTCCAAAGAAAAGGAATCAGTTAGCCAAGTCGTTAAGACGCTGCGAAAGTTAAAAAACTTTGGCCAAGCTTATGTTAATTTTGGCGAGCCAATTTACTTAAACAAGTTACTCGATGCCAATGTTGAAAACTGGCGCGATTCAATCGACCGAGTTGAGGTGCAAAAGCCACAGTGGTTAACGCCAACTGTTAATGCAATTGCTCAAAACGTGATGGTTAATATTAACAACAGTGCTGCTGTTACTTCAATTACGTTGTCGGCACTGGTGTTGTTGGGCGTTGAACGTCGTGCAACCACAAAAGATGTACTAGAAAATCAATTGGAGCTCCACCTTCAATTATTGCGAAAATCTCCTTTTATGCCAGATGTCACGGTACCCAAATTGACAGGTAAAGAGTTGTTAGCCCAAGCCATTGGCTTAGATAAGTTTACCGTAACGAGTGATGCGCTTGGTGAGGTGGTGAGCTTAGGCGTTAGCGGCGCCGTGTCGATGACTTATTATCGCAATAATATTTTGCACTTATTCGCCATCCCATCCTTAATAGCGGCGATTTTCGTTTACCAAGGCGCTAAAACGCGTGACGAGTTAGATCAGGTGGTTAATAGTCTTTATCCACTGATTCAGGCGGAATTCTTTTTGGGCTTTGACCAAGTGTCTTTGGCTGCCTATATTGATTCTATTTTGACAGCACTGATTGATTTAGAATTAATCGAATGTTTAGATCAGCGATATACAACGGTGGTCAGCCATAAGTCACAGTTAATGCTTTTATCTCAACATATTCAAGAAACGTTAGAGCGCTATGCGATAGTACTTAAGATTATTGAGCGAAAACCTAACATTGAACGAGGGGCGTTAAGCCAGGAAAGTCATGCTTTAGCCAAGCGCTTATCACAAATTCATGGCATTAATAGAGTACGGGTATTCATCTGATAATGACTGTAGTACGACACTTGCGCCGTTAGCATCCACGGTTACTTCGTTAATGCGACCAACTGTGTTAGCGACCATTCGGGCCAGTCTAAATTAATTGTTCACTTAAACGTTGTTAATCAGCCCATTAGTTATTTGCTGATGGGCGATAACAACACTATGTCAGAATTAGCTGTGGCTGTACCTAAGTTCAATAATGTGAAAGACATCAAGCACGGGTTGCTCTTGAGGATGCGCTAGAACAGCAGCAAATGAAACCTAGGATTACTGAGCTAATTAATCCTAGGGAATAACTTCGTTGGCCCAATTGCTTGGGCAATTAACCTAAGTAATAATTCAAACCAATACCAACAAAAATGACCGCACCAACCCGGTTGTTGGCCAAGAACGCTTTAAAACAAGCATCACGATTAAATTGTGCCGTTTTATATTGTTGTTGAGCAAATAGTAGGGCAGCGATAACGAGCGAGCCATAATAGTAAATACTCATGCTTAATTGCTGCCCAATAATTACTAACAACCCTATGGTTGTTAGTTGCAATAAGCCAATGATTGCCCGATCAAAGCGGCCAAATAGAATAGCGGTTGATTTGACGCCAATTTTTAAGTCGTCATCACGATCAACCATTGCATAAAACGTATCATAAGCAACCGTCCACGTGAGGTTTGCCCCAAATAATAGCCAACAAGCCAGTGGCAATTCGTTCGATTGGGCGGCAAAAGCCATCGGAATTGACCAACCAAAGGCAGCCCCAAGTACCACTTGGGGTAAATGGGTATAACGTTTCATAAACGGATAACTGGCAGCTAGTGCAACCGCGACAAAGGATAAACCAATTGTTAGCCAATTCATGGTTATAACCAGCATTAGCGAAAGAAACAGTAATGCACCAAATAATGTTAACGCTTCTTTAGTGCTAATAATGCCAGTAACTAAGGGGCGGTTTGAGGTCCGTTTAACTTTACCGTCAACCTTGCGGTCGGCAAAATCGTTTATCACACAGCCCGCACTGCGCATTAGAAATACCCCAAGGGTAAACACAATCAATATATTTAAATCAGGAATGCCACTAGCTGCGATCCATAAAGCCCAATAAGTTGGCCACAGTAGTAGCAAGCTGCCTATTGGTTTGTTGATTCGGGTTAATTCGATCAGGCCTAGTAATTTTTTATTCATTTATCGGCTCAATTCTTGATAAGCCAACGCGCCAGGCAGAAAGACTTCAGATACTAACAAAGGATATTGTTGTAATGTAAACAGTGAGCGACGGCCCCACAAATCATGGGTTACAGGCATGCCTAACTCTTTACTAAGCGTTGCTAGTGATGACTGTTGATTGAAACTAGTGACTTCTATGGCACCGCGTTGGGCTTGCGGTGCTTGAAATAATATTTGGCCAAGGGAATTATTACCCAATTTCCGTAACCCGACGTTGGATGAGTTGATCGTGTTTTCAGGAATTAGGCTTCTGGCATACACTTGTGGTTTGCCATCACAGACTAATAATACTTCGCGAAAATTAATGGTTAATGATGCGTCTTGAAATAGTTGCTGTTCTTGCGGCGAAAGAACCCCCGTAGCTGCATTTAACACGATGACTTCGAAATGTTGGCATTGCTGTTTAAGCCTAGTGGTGAGAGAGCCACGGTCAAACAGCCAATTATTTAAGGTCGAATTTATTTTCTGGGTATTTATCTGATCTTCACTTAGCCATGATAAATCGCAACCATGAGTGAATGGTGGGGTAAGTTGATTATTGTTAAATAAATACAAATGCGTCACTGTCAGGTTTTTTTATTCGGCACGCTATTATGCGATAAGCCGAGATAAATAGTAATAGTTGATTCAAATTATCGTGCTGGCGCTTGAATTTATTGCTAAATGGAGGAGATAACCTTAACATAACAGTTATAACCTAATCATAATGCTGAGGCTAATGATCGAAGTATTTATCGCTAACGGGTAACGAATAATTAAAGGATCTATCTAACAATGAAACAATTACGTAGCTTATTATTACTATTAACGATGACGTTATTTTCTGCTCACAGTTTTTCAGCGGACGATATCGTTGATGATTATGCTTATTTTGCTTTTGAACCTGACATTACTACTAACTATTTAACCAACGGTAAAGATATTGGATTTATTCGATTGACTATGGAAGTGATGGTTAGAAATGGCGATGACTTAGCGATTGTTGAGCATCATGCGCCATTGCTACGTGCTGCCGTAGTTGAAATATTGGGTGAACAGCCTGAAGAACGGATTAAGTCAATGGCTGGAAAAATGGAAATTCGTGATTTGTGCTTTGAAGCCTTAAATCAGCTATTAAAAGAAGAGACGGGTAAAAAACTAATTGTTAGATTGTTATTTACTAAGTACCTCCATCAATAACTACTTGCATCAATAAGTAGTATTAGCTCGCCGTCAGTCATTAAGCTCAATCAACGGCGAGTGAAATCCTTGCTCTTCCATTGCTTTCTACTTTATTTTTTTCTATTGTCAATCCAAGCTAAAGCGCATCCGACCAATAGGCCTCCGACATGAGCACCATTGGCTATTTTAAAGCCTAAAATGTCGAAAAAACCCATCACTAGCCAAACCAACATAAACCCGATGTAAGCGGGTGGTAAATACAAACCAACCTTGGGGTTCCGCCACCAAAAATAACCAACCAACGCGTATACCACACCTGACAAACCGCCAAACGCTGGGCCTGAAATATAATATTGAACAATATTGGGTAAACTGCTAGCCAAGATAAATATCATCAACAGCTTTTTGGATGATAGTTTGTTCTCGACCAGACCACCGAGATACCACCACATTAATAAATTAAACACCACATGCAGGGTCGAAAAGTGGAGTAATGCCGGGGTAAATAGCCGCCAAATCTGGTCGATGTGGCTAAGATCAAACACTGAAAAGAAACTAAGTTTTTGATACAGAATATCAATGTTGAGCAAATAAGTAGCATAAATAAACAAAGCACTAAAGAACACCAGAAGTGTTACTGGGCCGCTGTGGCGAATAAAGTTAACCACCAGTTCAAGGTTAGCACCGGCTTGACTAACAACGCTAATTTGGGGATTTGAACTTTGCCAAGATGCCGCTAGATACTTATTATCGTTGGGATTATTAACAAACAATTCAAATTCAGCGGTGGCTAATTGTTGTTGCTCAGTGGTTAATAGCCATATTTCAACGTCATCGTTAGCTTGTTGGAGGCGGCAGTCGATCGACATATTAAAAGCATAATCGATAAACGCTTGCGCCATGCGAGGGTTTGGCACGCTCCCTAATAAAATCATTGCTGATACCAGGTGCCATCGGCATTACGATTGATCCACGGCTGTGAAAACCAATAGTAGCCTGATTGGCTTAAACTGGGCGCGGTGCAGTTATACCGCGAACGTCCAGCGGGTAAATCGGTCGGCGAACTGATTGAGAAACGTGTTTTGTCGAGCCACTTTGGTTCAACTCTCTGACCGAGAATGTAACAATAGAGTTGGCGGGTATCAACATCTGCGGGATCTAATGTCACCGTCAACACGGGACGTTTTTTCACCGAAGTTGTGGCATGCTGATCTAACTGTGAGTTGGCGTTTACTAATTGTGTAACAGGCATTGCCAGAGATTGTAGCTTTATCGCTAGGGTTTCTATATTTGAAAATCGTCCTGAGGCTGGAAAGCGCGGTATGGCACTAAAGTCTGACTTCTCCCACAGCGCTCCAGAATGTTGACCAATCCCAATATAGCCAAGTTTAGTGACAAGTTGCTGTAATTGCGTATTATACTCGCCATAAGGATAGGCTAACATTTTGTGGCTTTGCTGGGTGTGTTCGAGTATTTGTTGTTCGGTGTTGGCCAAATCTTGCGTAATTCTTGTTTGCCACTGCTTAATTGATTCATCGCTAAATTTTCGGTTTAAATGTAAGTGGTCACTACTGTGATTGGCTATATCGACACCACTTTGTGCTAGGCCTTCAATTTGCTGCCAACTTAGCATGCCAGCATGTTGCTTCGATATTTCATTGGCAGAAATAAACAAGGTATAGGGAAAACTATGCTGTTTCAAAATAGGATCGGCATTGGTTAAGACATTAAGATAGCCATCGTCAAACGTGATGGCAACCGTTTTTGGTGGTAGTTTATTTCCATGTTTAATCTGACCTAATATATCACTGAGCTTGATCACATTGTAATTGTTATTGGTCAGGTAATTCATATGAATACGAAACGATTCTACACTGATGCTGGTCGATGCTGGAGTGGTGTCACTGACATGATGATATTGTAAAATAACTGCTGCATTGGCATTTAAAGCCCAAGTGAATAAAATAAAACTGGTTAAAATACGCCACATAACAAACCTCTGGAGATAAAAAGTCAGTGAATATTGTCGCTTTAGTTGGCCAACAGCGCAAGCTATTGCTGTTGGCTTTACCCATGATTTTTTCAAATATCACCACTCCGTTACTCGGTTTAGTTGATACTGCCGTGATTGGTCACCTAGAGCATTCATATTATTTGGGTGGCATTGCGGTCGGCAGCATGATCATTAGCATTATATTTTGGTTATGTGGATTTTTAAGAATGTCGACCACTGGAGTGATTGCACAATCCCTTGGGCAAGGTGACGACAAGCTCGGCTGGCGCTACTTTATCCACTCGTTAACGATTGCCCTAGCTATTTCTCTGTTGCTGTTGGTGTTGCAGCTACCGCTTAGAGAATTGATCTTTTCGTTAATATCGGCTAGTGATGAGGTGACCCACTATGGTGAAATTTATTTTAATATTCGGATCTATTCAGCACCTGCCGCATTAATCAATTTGGTGATTCTGGGACATTTGGTCGCTAGTGCCCGGATTAAGTGGTTAATTTATCAATTATTGTGCGTCAATATTATTAATATTGCTTTGGATTTATTATTTGTCGTGGGCTTTGAGTGGGGGGTTGCTGGTGCTGCTTACGCATCAGTAATAGCCGACTATTGTGGCTTGGCTTTATTAAGTACCGTACTTTACCCGCAGCTAAAACAACAAGATTTGGCCGTGTTGTTGAAATTAGATATCACGATGTTTAGGCGGCTGTTTAGCCTTAACCGTGATATTTTCATTCGCTCGGTTGCGCTGCAACTTTGTTTAGCGTTTATCACAATTACGGGAGCACGGTTAGGAGACAATGTCGTTGCAGCAAACGCTATTTTACTCCACATATTCTTATTTGCTTCTTATGGTCTTGATGGCTTTGCATACGCCGCAGAATCAATGGTTGGCCATGCGAAAGGGCGACGCGACATCAAAGAAATCAACCGCGTGGTGATTGCTGCCGCGTTTTGGTGCGGTGTTCTCGGAGTCTCTTTTGCTTTAGCGTTGTGGTTGTGGGGAGAAACTTGGATCGGTTGGTTAACTAATATTAGTGCGGTTAAACAGCTGGCGCTGCAATACTTACCTTGGCTGGTCGGTGTTTGCGTTGTCTCATGGTTGTCTTTTTTAATGGACGGCGTTTATATTGGGCTAACCGACACCCGAGCCATGAGAAACTCGATGTTAATCGCTTGTTTGGTATTTTTTGTCCTGTGGTTCTCGATTGGTGAAATACTTGAGCCTAACCAGCTCAATCATGGGGTATGGTTAGCATTTTTGGGATTCATCGTGACGCGTGGAGTGACATTAAGTGTTAAGTATTATCAAAACTATCAGCAAGGGCGGCTGTTAGATTAGCGGTGCGCAAACTGATGTTGCGCACATCTATACAAGATAACTACTTAAGATATGCGAGCGCATCACCGTGCATGTGCTCAATCTTCATGCCTTGACCAAGGAAAGCATCACGAATGGCGCCAACCATTTCGAAACGTCCTGCGGCATATATTTCATGATTACTTAAATCATTGAAACGATCTAAAATTGCGTGGTGGACTAATCCCGTGACGCCCTGCCAATCGCTTGAGGTGTTCTCAACAACTGGCACCAATTCAACGTTATCATTGGCATCCGCTATCTGCTGGGCTTCTTCAAGCAAGTAAAAGTGGTGTAAGTCTTTACAGCCCCAGTAAATTGTCACTTGACGCGGATCGTTGGTGGCTACCAATTGACGTAAAATAGAGCGGATATAGCTAAAACCCGTGCCGCCAGCCACTAAGATGATTGGTCGTTGGTTGTCATGAACTAATTGAGCATCACCGTGTGGCGCTAAAATAGTAATTTCTTGTTGTTGCTCCATTTTTTCAATCACTTGCATCGGGTAACTATGACGTTCTGATGCCCCAATGTGTAATTCGATCAAGTCGCCATCGCTTGGTGCACTCGCGATTGAAAAAGGGCGTTTGTCATCATCAGACATCTTAACCATGAGGTATTGACCTGCTTGGTACTCGAAAGCTTGTTCTGGGCGCAACACAACATGATAAACTGAGTCATTGAAAGCGGTTAAACTTTCGACGCTACATTTGATTTCTGACATTAAACTACCTTGAAAGTGAATGATTTTTGTCAAGGATACCGCAAAAGAACCAGTTTTAATACTGACTCCTTTGGTGCTGTTGTACTAAAGCGTTGCCACTTGAACAGCAATTCGCCGTAAACCCATCCATGGGGGCTCTGGAGCTGCATCCCTGCTGCTCAAGCTTGCTTTATCAAATACCAACACTTTCATTCAATTGTGTATCTAGCAACAGTTAAGTGGACATAGCCGACTCTTTGGCCAACAAGCAGCTATTCGTCGAGGATCCCCAGTTGCTCCCAAATATCATCAACCCGATCTTTAATATCTTGGCTCATAATAATCGGCTTGCCCCATTCACGGGTTGTTTCACCTTCCCACTTATTCGTGGCATCAAGTCCCATTTTTGAGCCTAACCCAGCAACTGGTGAAGCAAAATCGAGGTAGTCAATTGGGGTGTGTTCAATCATCGTGGTATCACGAGCTGGATCCATCCGGGTGGTAATTGCCCAAATAACATCATCCCAATTGCGGGCGTCAATATCGTCATCGCACACAATCACAAACTTGGTGTACATAAATTGTCGTAAGTATGACCAAACGCCCATCATCACGCGCTTGGCATGACCTGGGTATTGCTTTTTAATCGTGACAATCGCCATGCGATACGAACAACCTTCTGGCGGCAAGTAGAAATCAACAATTTCAGGATATTGTTTTCTAAGAATTGGCACAAAAACTTCGTTAAGTGCCACGCCTAAAATAGCAGGTTCATCGGGCGGTCGGCCGGTGTAAGTACTGTGATAAATCGGATCTTTACGGTGAGTGATATGAGTGACGGTAAATACTGGAAACTCTTCCACTTCATTATAATAACCAGTGTGATCGCCATAAGGACCCTCAGGTGCCATTTCACCTGGTTCTAAATAACCTTCAAGAACAAACTCAGCACTGGCAGGGACTTCTAAATCATTACTAATACTTTTGACCACTTCACTGCGCGAGCCACGTAATAGACCTGCAAAAGCATATTCTGACAAGGTATCAGGTACTGGCGTTACCGCGCCAATAATTGTCGCAGGATCTGCGCCAAGTGCGACTGACACTGGGTAACGCTCGCCAGGATTAGTTTGTTGAAATTCTTGATAATCTAATGC
>JABSRS010000168.1:5528-7166 GCA_013214885.1 Gammaproteobacteria bacterium | reverse complement strand
CAATGCGTCATTTAAGTCGCGAATTAGGCGAACGATAACACCCATTGATATTGGATCTTGCCCAGCAAAAGGCTCATCGTACATAATCAGCTCAGGATCGAGTGCAATAGAACGCGCCAATGCCGCTCGTCGTGCCATGCCTCCCGATAATTCCGATGGCATTAATTGCGCAGCACCGCGCAATCCAACCGCTTCCAATTTCATCAACACGATTTTTCGGATAACCGATTCTGACAATGTGGTATGTTCGCGGATCGGAAAGGCAATATTTTCAAAAATATTCATTTCGGTAAATAATGCGCCTGATTGAAATAACATCCCCATTTTACGACGAGTTTTGTAGAGATCTTTGCGCGACAATTGAGTGATATCTTGATTATCAAACAATATGCTGCCGCTATCGGGTTTTAATTGCCCCCCAATTAGCCGTAAAAGTGTCGTTTTACCAATCCCGCTGGGACCCATGATCGCGGTAACCTTACCACGAGGTACTTTTAGCGAAATATCATCATAGATGACTCGCTCACTGCGACTGAAACTTAAATTGGAGATTTCAATAATGTTTTTTGACTGATTCAATGTCTCATTAATCCTCAATAATGGATGATCTTAATCCGTGATCTTGATAGCTGATGATTTTAAACGATCTGGTTAGCGAGTTACAATCAGATAATTTGTAATTAATTATGTCGTTAAGATTTTTTTAAGCTTTCGGCTCTTTACCAGCTGATATTGGTGATATTAATATTTACGATTCTACTTCCTTTTTTTAATCATAATGAGACAATCACCCTTTCAGTACTAAATCATAGAGTTTTAGCGAATGTTTTTAAGTATTACCATGCTGATAATAGGCATGATTGGGTTAATTTGGTCTGCTGACAAATTTGTGTATGGTGCAGCAGCTATCGCCAGAAATTTTGGTTTACCACCATTAATTATTGGCCTAACTATCGTCGCCATGGGCTCATCAGCACCAGAAATAATGGTTGCGATCAGCTCATCGCTTGATGGTCGCCCCAATACGGCAATCGGCAACGCATTAGGTTCCAATATTACTAATATTGCATTGGTACTGGGTATTACTGCTTTAATAAAACCGCTACTCGTTAGTTCGTCATTATTGAACCGAGAGTTACCATTATTATTACTGGTATCAGCTGGCGCAGGTTTTGCACTTTATGATCAACAGCTAACTCAAATCGAAGGCTCGATTTTACTCGGAGCATTTTTTTTAGTGATTGGTGGCTTATGTTGGTTAACCTTAAGAGATAAAAAAACCAAAGATCCATTACTTGAAGAAGCCCAAGGAGATGTTCCTGAAGGCGTCCCAACCTCTCGTGCGGTCTTTTGGCTTATTGTAGGGATGATCCTGTTACCTTTGTCTTCATCAATTTTGGTCGATGGCGCAAGTGACATTGCACGCTACTTCGGGATGTCCGAGTTAGTAATTGGTTTAACTATTATTGCCATTGGTACCAGCTTACCCGAACTGGCTGCCTGTATTGCCAGTATCAGAAATAATGAACATGACTTAGCCTTGGGCAACATTGTCGGCTCTAACATCTTTAATATTCTAGCGGTGTTATCCGTGCCCGCATTAATTGCGCCAGGGGTGATTGACCCGAGTGCGGCTGG
>JABSRS010000168.1:0-5518 GCA_013214885.1 Gammaproteobacteria bacterium | reverse complement strand
CTTTGCGTTATTCTTAATGTGTTGGCAGATCATGGGCAAACGAACAATTTCCCGATTTGAGGGTGGGCTATTATTAGCTGCTTTTATTTCCTACCAAGTTATCTTATTTATTTAGAGAATAGATTATGCCTACTTTTCAAGAGTTTCAGCAATGGGGGCAAGATGTCTTAGCCACTGAAATACTCGCGTTAAGCGAAATTAAACAATACATTAATGATGATTTCGCCAAAGCTTGCCAACTAATTATAAGTTGCAAAGGCAAGGTTATCGTCATGGGTATGGGTAAATCAGGCCACATCGCAAAGAAAATGGCTGCGACCCTTGCAAGTACTGGCACTCCTGCATTTTTTGTTCATCCTGGCGAAGCAAGCCACGGCGATTTGGGCATGATCACCAAAGATGACATCGTATTATCAATTTCTAATTCAGGTACCTCGGCAGAAATACTCACCCTATTTCCAGTGATGGAACGAATCGGTGTACCAGTCATTGCCATGACTGGTAACCCAAGCTCACCAATGGCTACGCTGTCGTGTATTCACCTTTGTATTGCGGTTTCACAAGAAGCCTGTCCGCTAGGTCTGGCACCAACATCAAGCACCACAGCAACGCTGGTAATGGGTGATGCCTTAGCCGTGGCCTTATTACAAGCGAAAGGCTTTACCGCTGATGACTTTGCGCTTTCTCACCCCGGTGGCGCGCTTGGTCGCAAGCTATTACTCAAAGTGTTAGATGTCGCACATCAGGGTCAGGAACTGCCGATTGTTACTCCAGATGTTAGCATTAGTTTGGCGCTATTAGAGGTTTCACAAAAAGGGCTAGGCATGACGGGTATCGTTGATGACCAAGGAGTACTTATTGGTTTATTTACCGATGGTGACTTACGTAGAACCCTAGACCAGAAGTTAGATTTCCACACCACCGCTATCAAGCAAGTCATGACAAAAGACCCGATTACACTTAGTGGTAACTTATTGGCCGCGAGTGCGCTAAAGTTAATGGAAGATAAAAATATTAATGGCTTGTTTATTGTCGATGATAACAATAAACCTATTGGCGCGTTAAACATGCTAGATATGTTAAGAGCGGGAGTTGTCTAATGTCTAAAATAAACACCTTGTATGGACCAATTAATCAGTCAGTGTGGGTTAAGGCGCAGCAGATTAAATTATTAGTCTGTGATGTTGATGGCGTGTTTTCAGATGGCCGAATATATCTGGGTAATGATGGTGAAGAGTTGAAAGCCTTTCACACCAGAGATGGTTTCGGGATTAAAGCCCTAATCAACGCAGGGATCGAGGTTGCGATTATTACAGGTCGCAAGTCTGCCATTGTCGAGAAACGCATGACTGGCCTTGGTATTACCCATATATTCCAAGCTCAAGACAACAAATTTGATGCTTATCAGCAGTTAATGGCGCAGTTAAACCTTGAGTCTCACCAAATAGGATACATTGGCGATGACGTGGTCGATAAACCAGTAATGGATCATTGTGGATTGGGTATTGCGGTTAATGATGCGCACCCCGCTTTATTGATTGACTGTGATTACCAAACTTTTATTAAAGGCGGCTATGGCGCGGTTAGAGAATGTTGTGATCTGATCTTAGCCAGCCAAGACAAATTGAAAAATGCTCAAGGTATGAGTGTATGAGTCGGGTAGGTCTATTAATTTGCCTATTTTTTGTTTCAGGGCTGTTACTGTTTTGGAATCCTTTTTGGTCGTTCAACCAACCAAAAAATAATACCGCTGAACAAGAACTTCAGCCAGATTTTGTCGCGCTAGATATGACATTGCGCCAATTTAACCAATTAGGCTTTTTAGCCTCAGAAGTTCATGCCAAGCAAATGCTCCACTTTGATAGTGCCAACATTACAGAGTTTACGAAACCAAGCTATATCATTTATCCCAATGGCGGAGCAGCCAAATGGAAAATATCGGCTGACATTGGTGTTTTCAACCAAAGGGATCATGTGGTTTTAAAAAATAATGTTATTATAAGTTCTATCGACTCCACTGCCGTCGTCAAAACGATTACCACATCTCGCTTAGAAATTGATTTAACGACCATGATGGTAACGAGTAAACAACCAATCAAAGTGATTGGTGAAAAATTTCATATTACGGGTGTTGGTCTTAAAGCGGACTTAAATCAACAACAAATTGAACTAATTAAAGACATACAGGCTGTATATGACAACATTAAAAGCTAGCATCTTCATCACGATAGCCCTTTTCATCAGCAATAATGCAATGGCATTAGATGACGATATCAACCAACCAACGCTAATTTTTTCTGATAATCAAAAGATCGATATTGATAATAGTTTTGCGATTTATTCGGGTAACGTCACGATTAAGCAAGGGTCGATATTAATTACCGCTGACCTGTTAAAAATTCATAACAACGGTCAACCAGGCCAAGAAGTGATGGTGCTAACGGGCAATCCGGCGACTTTTAGTCAAGCTCTCGAATTAGACGGCACCGTAAAAGCTAGTGCCAAGGCAATTCGATTTGAACGCGCCAACAACACCATTACCTTAAATATTGATGCTCAGCTACAGCAAAACGAATCATTAGTTAAAAGTCAATTTATTAGTTACGATATGGCTCACAAGGTATTGATTGCTAATGGCAATTCTAAAGGCGATAGTGACCCAAGTAAGCGTGTTATCACGATATTGCAACCGACCACTGATAAAAAAGATTAATTTATGGCAACACTAATTGCACGAAACTTAGCTAAAATCTATTCAGGTCGCCAAGTGGTTAAAGACGTTTCCCTCGAGGTTGCTCAAGGTCAAATTGTTGGTTTACTCGGCCCTAACGGTGCGGGAAAAACCACCACCTTCTATATGGTGGTCGGGCTTGTGCCCAGTGACAATGGCAGTGTATCAATTGATGATCACGATATAACCATGATGCCGATGCACTTGCGCGCTCGTCATGGCATTGGTTATTTACCCCAGGAGTCTTCAATATTTCGTAAACTATCTGTGGTTGATAACATCATGGCTATTTTACAAACCCGTAAATCATTGACCAAGCAACAGCGGATAGACAAATTAGAGAGTCTGTTACAAGAGTTTCATATCGAGCATATTCGTGACAGTCTTGGCATGGCTTTATCAGGCGGCGAACGTCGTCGGGTCGAAATTGCACGGGCATTAGCAGCTGATCCTGACTTTATTTTGCTCGACGAACCATTTGCAGGTGTTGATCCTATCTCGGTGATTGATATTAAGAAAATCATTCAGCAATTAAAAACTCGCGGCTTAGGCGTGTTAATTACCGATCATAACGTTCGTGAAACACTTGATGTTTGTGAGTTTGCTTATATTGTTAGTCATGGTGAAATGATTGCGCAAGGTCAACCTAGTGAGATATTAACCAATCAAACGGTTAGAGATGTATATTTAGGTGACCAATTCAGATTATAGTAGAGCCATAGCTCAATAGTTGTTACAGCTGTCTTAATAATATAATGGATTTAAATGAAAGCTACTTTGCAGTTAAAACTTGGTCAGTCTTTGACCATGACGCCTCAGCTTCAACAGGCAATCAGGTTATTACAATTATCGACGATGGATCTACAAACGGAGATTCAGGAGGCGCTAGACGCTAACCCTTTGCTTGAAGTGGATGAAGCGAACGAGTCAACTTCGGATAGTGACGATGCTAGCAATGACCACAATTCGCAATCTGAAATTAGCAATACCGAGGTAGCTGAAACGATTGATTCAAGTACCATCGAAACCTCTGAAGCCCTTGAACAACAAACCATCAGTGATGAACTGCCCATTGACAGCACCTGGGACGATTATACGTCTGCAGCACCCGCAGCCTCGAGCGGGCCATTAAGTGACGATTACATCTATCAAGGTGAAACCACCGAAAATCTCCAAGATCATCTGATGTGGCAAATGAATCTAACGCCATTCACCGAGACAGACCGAGCGATCGCGATTGCGATTATCGATGCCATTGAAGAAAGTGGTTACTTAACTCAAACTCCGCAAGACATTCTTGATGCGATGGCCGATCCTGAAGTAGATATTGATGAAGTCTTGGTCGTTTTAAAGCGGATTCAGCACTTCGACCCTGTTGGTGTTGCTGCGCGAACTCCTGGTGAATGCCTGGCTATTCAACTAAAACACCTGCCAGAGGACACGCCATGGCGTGATGAAGCTATTGTCTTAGTTTCTGGATACATGGAATTATTAGCCCTGCGTGATTATCGGACATTATCGAGAAAGACTAAGCTAAAAGAGCATCAGCTTGCAGAATCAATTAGGCTTATTCAAACCTTAAATCCTCACCCTGGTAGCACGATAATCAAAGCCAAGGATGAGTATGTTATTCCAGATGTCTCAGTCAAAAAAATCAAAGGACGCTGGGTAGTAGAGCTAAACCCCGACTGTTTACCTAAGATTAGAGTTAACCAGCAGTATGCCGCTCTGAGTAAAACCAGTAAAAACAGTAGCGACACTCAATTTATTCGCAACCATTTGCAAGAAGCAAAATGGTTTATCAAGAGCATTGATAGTCGCAATGAAACGCTGCTAAAAGTCTCCAACTGTATTGTAATGCAGCAACGTGGCTTTTTTGAGTATGGTGAAGAGGCGATGAAACCATTAGTGTTAAATGACGTGGCCGAAGCTGTAGAAATGCACGAATCAACTATTTCACGGGTAACAACTCAGAAATATATGCATACACCACGTGGTATTTTTGAGTTAAAGTATTTCTTTTCCAGTCATGTTAGTACCGAAAATGGTGGGGAGTGCTCTTCGACCGCAATTCGTGCCATAATTAAAAAACTAGTGGCGGCTGAAAATCGTAAGAAGCCATTAAGTGATAGTAAGATTGTCGAGTTGTTAGCGGAACAAGGAATTAAAGTCGCTCGCAGAACCATTGCAAAGTATCGTGACGCATTATCAATTCCACCTTCCAACCAAAGAAAGAGCTTACTTTAAGTTTTTACCCAACGGAGGATGTTTTATATGCAAATTAATTTAACTGGTCACCACGTAGAAATTACCGATTCACTTCACGAGTACGTCCATAGTAAATTTGGCAAGCTTGAACGCCATTTTGAACACATTAATAATGTCCATGTAGTACTTAATGTTGAAAAGCTTCAACAAATTGCCGAAGCAACTTTGCACCTCAATGGCGGTGAGGTCTTTGCCAATTCAAGCAACGCAGACATGTACGCAGCCATTGATGCATTAATTCATAAGCTTGATCGTCAAATAATTAAGCACAAAGAGAAAATGACCAGGCGCTAAACGCCTAAATTATCACTCACATAATCATCATGACGGCGAGCTGTAATTAGAGTCTGCTCTATCTACAACTCGCATCGGAGCCCTTCTCATTTTTTACTTTAACTCTTAATTAGTTAGTATATAATTTCCGCATAATATCAAATCAACAATGATCAACTCTCATATAAAGGAAATTAGACGTGAAACTCACCATAGTCAGTGGCAGTTCAGGCTCAGGGAAAAGTG